>NZ_JAAQWS010000032.1:0-50839 GCF_012985645.1 Pseudomonas sp. WS 5410
AGGCGCCCCGTTAAACCACGATGGCCGCAGGCAGGTATTGCGCAGTGGGCACCCCGGCATGGATGCCGGGGTAGCCGCGACACGGCCAGGGATGGCCGATCGCGGCGGGCCCACGGAGCAATGCCTGACTGCGGGCATGCCGAGCCTAGGCGAGGCACCGAGTGTTGGGGCAAGAGCGCTTTGCTTACTTTGGCGCTCTTCCAAAGTGAGCCGCCGTAAGGGCGGAACCCTAAGTGGCCGTGACCGCAGCAACGGATATGTACACAACCCCAGAAAAAAGTTGTGTGATACCTACCGCCATCGCAAGCAAGCCCACCCGCCAAAATGGGCCTGCGCCAAATTTCCACCACGCCTTTTCCTCAATAAACCCCATCCCCTTGTTTTATAAGCACAAAAAACTAATTGCACTAAATGGCACGCTTTTCGCTCCAATTTGCTTAAGCAGGCAGCGCGACATCAAGACGTGCGGCATGGGATCAGGGGTTATAACCCCCGGCAAAGCGGACTAGACTGTTACCCAAGTTTTACGGAACTGAAGGAACAGTAAGGCGCCCGCCAGTAACCGCTCCCATCGAGCCTGTAAGACAGCATTCTGTGCTTAGAGGCCTGCCCGTTTATGAAAACACCGACCCAGACCAACGCAATTGACTTCGACAGTGCCAAATTGCAACGCCTGGGCTTTGGCCAGCCTTCCATCGTCGCCCGCCGCCCCATCAGCCTTGCGCAACTGCGCCAGCAACTGAATCTGCAATTGCAGACCAGCCTGGAAGCGGAGCGGATCCTCGGCCTGTTTTTTCGCGAAGTGCAGCGCCTGGTCCCCCTGGACGCCCTGCAATACCGCCATGAAACCAGCGACCTGCGTCTGGAATATGGCCAGCGCGGTCATCACTCCGTGAGTTACAGCCTCAGCCATCAGGGCGAGCACCTGGGGGAGTTGGTGTTTCGCCGCAACCAGCGCTTCAGCGAAGAGGAACAGGGCAACCTGGAATCACTGTTGGCCAGCCTGCTGTACCCCATGCGCAATGCCTTGCTGTATCGCGCCGCGACCCGCAGCGCCCTGCGCGATCCATTGACCGAGACCGGCAACCGCGTCGCCATGGACCAGACCCTGGGCCGGGAGATCGAGATGGCCAAGCGGCACCTGCATCCGCTGTCCTTGCTGATGCTCGACATCGATCACTTCAAGCGCATCAACGACAGCCACGGCCACGCCACCGGCGACAAAGTGCTCAAGGCCGTCGCAGCCTCGATCAAAAGCCAGTTGCGCAATGTGGATATGGTGTTTCGGTTTGGCGGGGACGAGTTCCTGATCCTGCTTTCCAACACCAGCCGCGATGCCGCCACCATGGTCGGCGAACGCTTGCGCCAGGCAGCACAGGCCCAGGACTACTGGGCGGACACCACGCGTATCGAATTGACGGTGAGCCTGGGTTGCGCGACCTTGCTGGTAGGCGAGTCGGCCGAAAGCTTGCTGCGCCGGGCCGACAGCGCCTTGTACGTGGCCAAGCGCGAAGGCCGCAACCGCCTGGCAATGGCGGGGTAACCCCTACCCCGCCCTGCCGGGGTCAGGCTTCGCTGGCCGCCAGTACCTGGCGTTCGCGGATCACCGGGGTTTTCTCCAACTGCATGCAACGCTCCAGGAACAGGTACATGTAGTCGTAGCTCTTGCACACGGCCTGGCGCAACTCCACTTGCAACGCCTTGCTCGGGTTCATCCCCGCCAGGGTGCAGATGATTTCCAGCGCTTCCCACGGGTGGGCGTCGTCGTACTGGGCATGCATCTTCAGCCACTTCATGGCGCGCTTGCGATCTTCTTCGGGGAACGCTGCGGCATACACGCCCGTCGAACACACCAGCGCAGACCACTCCCCAGTGGCCCCCTCGATGGCGTAGTTGGTAGCGGCAATCGCAACAATCAACGAATCGGCCGAACTGGTGTGCCAGCACCAATGACTCAGTGCGTGCAACTCGGGCGGCACGTTCTGCGCTTGCAGTTCTTCCAGGCCCACGCCATGGGCGCGTGCCCAATGCATCCAATAGTCGGCATGGTTCAGTTCCACGCGAATATTGCGCATCAACCAACGTCGCGCCATATCCTCGCCAGGATGACGGGCAAACTTGGTCTTGGTCAGGTTTTGTGCCATGTACAACGCGAACTGTTCCACCACTGGCCAGCCACCAATCAGGTATTGGCGCATGGTCTTGGCACTGAGCTTGTTATCGCGCATGCGCTGGTACAGTTCGTGTTCGACAACTCGGCGCTTGCTCTCGCTACAGTCCTGGATCAATTGCTGAGCCCAGGCGGGGTAACTTGAGGCTTCCATAAGCGGGCCGGTTCTGCTGAATGTGTCGATCACTGTCGGGCTCCTTTTGATGTGTGATGTGTACAGACCAGCAGATGTTTCAGCGGAACGTGCCGGGCGCCCGGAATAACAGAGGCTGCGGGCGCGCAGGTCGACACTGCAAACTATCGAAGGTAAACAATTGCGGGCGCTCAATCAGGTAGCCCTGAGCGTAGTCCACGCCGATCTCAAGCAATGCCTGCTCGATGTGCGGCGTTTCGACAAACTCGGCAATAGTGCGTTTACCCATGACATGGCCGATGTGGTTGATCACTTCGACCATGGCGCGGTTAATCGGGTCGTCCAGCATATCCTTTACGAAACTTCCATCGATCTTCAGGAAGTCTACAGGTAAATGTTTGAGGTAGGCGAATGAGGACATTCCGGCGCAAAAGTCGTCCAGGGAGAAGAAACAGCCTAAGGCCTTGAGCTCATTGATAAAACGAATCGCACTGCCGAGGTTGGAAATGGCGCTGGTTTCGGTGATTTCAAAACAGATCATGCTCGGCGGAATGCCATAGGCGTTGAATTTCTCCCGCAGGAAGCTCAGGAAGTCGTCATCGCCGATGGTGATGCCCGACAGGTTGATCGCACACATCGCCATGGGCCTGCCCGGTCGCTCGATCATGCAACGGGCAATCAGCTTGAATACGTTCTCCACCACCCAGCGGTCCAGCGAAGTCATCAACCCATAACGCTCGGCAGCCGGGATAAAGCTGTCGGGCAAAATGATCCGCCCCGCTTCGTCGTGCAGGCGCAACAGGATCTCGATATGCCCGGCACCCGCCTCGGTATGGCCCAAGGCTGCGATCTCCTGGGCATACAGGCAGAAGCGGTTCTCCTCCAAAGCCATGTGCAGGCGCTGGATCCAGGCCATCTCGCCAAAGCGCAAAGACAACTCGGAGTCATCGGCGTGATAGACCTGCACCCGGTTACGCCCCTTTTCCTTGGCCATGTAGCAGGCCATATCCGCGGCGCGCAAAGAAGTTTCAAGGGTGGTCGGGATGTGCGAGATATGGACCAGGCCGATACTGACCGTGGTGACAAACGGCCGGCCTTTCCAGACAAAGTGCAGGTTTTGCACGGTGCGACGCAGACTTTCGGCGATTTTCTCGGCCACCAGTGGCGGGCAGTTCTCGAGCAGAATGCCAAACTCATCGCCCCCGAGGCGAGCCAGCGTATCGCCTTCGCGCAGGTCCGATTGCAGCAGCGCGCAGATATGCCGCAACAACTCATCGCCCGCCGCGTGACCACAGGTGTCGTTGACCAGCTTGAACTGGTCCAGGTCGAGGAACATCAAGGCATGCCCCGACTGCTGGCGCCCGATGCCATGCAACACCTGCTCCAGGCGGAATTCAAATTCACGGCGGTTGGCCAGCCCGGTCAAGGCATCATGGGTCGCCTGCCAAGACAGGTTGGCAATGTATTGGCGCTCCTGGGTCATGTCGTGCAACACCAACACTGCCCCGCTGACCTTTCCGGCACTGCGGATCGGGGCACCTACCAGGGTCACGGAGACCGTGCTGCCATCCAGACGCTGGATCAGCTTGGAGTGTTCGCTGCCGCCGGTGAGTTGACCGCCAAGAATATGCTCGATCAGGGCAAACCCTTCGGCCTGGGCGTTTTCATCCAGCAGATTGAACAACGCCGCCAGGGGCAGGCCCTGGGCCTGGGCAGCCTTCCAGTGGGTCAGGGACTCCGCCGCCGGGTTCATATAGGCGATAGCCCCGTCGACATCGGTGGTAATCACTCCGTCGCCGATGGACTCCAGGGTGATCTGCGCCCGCTCCTTCTCCACTTGCAAGGCATCGGCAAACGCATGGCGCTGGGCCAATAGCTTGCGGGTGCGCAACAAGGCCAGGGCAATCAGGCCGAGGGCGGTGGCCAGGTTAGTAATCAGCAGCAGGCGCAGAATCATCCTTGAGCCTTCACCCAGGGCATCGCTGAAAGCCTTGGCCGCCGGCGTCACGCTATCGTTGATGGCGATGATGCGTTCTTTCCAGGCATGGATGTCGGCGCTGGTGGCTTGGTTGGCAAGGATCTCCCGGTGCATTTCCTGCGCCAGGTCGTCGAGTTGCACCAGGTAGCCATCGCCCACGGTCCACAGCTCGATGGCTTTTTCCAGGTAACTGAAATGGCGGAAATTAAGGTACAGCCAGATCACGCTCGACACGTCATCCGGATGGTTGCCACCCTTGAGGATCCCCTGGCGCGCGGCCGCCAGGTCAGGGTTGGGGCGGTCCAGGGCGATGCGCAGCTCGTGCCCGCCCTGGGGCACGGCAATCGCGCTCTGGTATTTGAGAAAGGTCTTCTGGTCGCGGTTATCGGCATACAGGGTCAGGTAATAGATGGCATCTTTCTGGCCCTTGGACCACAGGCTTTCGCCCGCCACATAACCGCGCACGGCCGAGAGCATATAGAGGCTGACGCAGCCCAGTAATGCCTGGAACAGTACAACCGCAATAAAAGGCCAGACAATGCCCAGCAAACGGGGTGTTCCGAGAGTTCGCTTCTGCTTCATGAGATCCCTTGCATCAGCACAGGCGAGTAAAAACTGCTCCTGACAGCACAGCCGAGGCCAAACACGATCCCTCCAGGATCGGTACCGGGATCGTTTCAGCGAACTTGTTGCAAGTGTCCGTAAAGCTTGGCGTACAAACCGCCGTCGGCTATCAGCTGCTGGTGGTCGCCGTCTTCGGCTATGTGCCCACCGTCAAACACCAATACCCTATCAGCCTGCTTCACCGCCGACAAACGGTGAGCAACGATCAGTGTAGTACGCCCACTGAGAAACCGCGCCAGTGCCTGGTGCAGGTTGTATTCGGTGGCCGCATCCAGGGCCGAGGTGGCTTCGTCAAGGATCACCACTTTCGGCTCGGCCAGCACCATCCGGGCAATCGCCAGGCGTTGGCGCTGGCCGCCGGACAAACGTACGCCCGAGCGCCCGACAATACTATCCAGGCCCTGGGGTAACCCCTTGACCGTAGCATCCAACTGGGCAATTTCAAGGGCCTGCCAGCAGGCTTGATCACTGCGCTCGCGGCCCATGGTCAGGTTGGCGCGCACCGTGTCGTTGAACAGTGCCGGATGCTGCAGCACCACCGCGACATGCTCGCGGATGGTTTCCAGGCCAATCGCCTGCTGGGTTGCGCCGCCGAAGCGGATCGTGCCCGCCTGCGGGGTGTAGAGCCCCAGCAGTAATTGCACCAGGGTACTTTTACCGCCGCCACTGGCGCCGACAATCGCCACCTTCTCGCCGGGGGCGATGACCAGGTTCAACTGGTTGAGCACCAGGTCTTCGCCATAGCCAAAGTCCAGGCCCTGCACCTCGATACCCACGGTTTCGCGCCCGGTAAACGGATCTTCGCCCCCTGCGTATTGCGGTTCGTCGGCGCGGGCCAACAGTTCGTTGATCCGCGTCAGCGCGCCACCGGCTGCGTAGTAGGCGTATTGCAGGTTCAGCAGTTGCTCCACCGGGCCGATCATGAACCACAGGTAGCTGAACACCGCGAGCATCTGGCCGATGGACAAGTCGGAAAACAGCACCGTGAGCATCGCCGCCGCGCGGAAGATATCAATGCCGAACTGGAACAGCAGGCCACTGGCGCGGCTGGAGGCGTCGCTTTTCCACTGGGAGTTGATGGCAAAGTCGCGCACTTCCTGGGCACGCTGCCCCAGGCGCCCGAGGAAAAACCCCTGGCGATTGCCGGCGCGCACTTCCTGGATGGCATCCAGGGTTTCTGTCAGGGCCTGGGTAAACCGCGAGGTACTGTCGTTTTCGAGCTTTTTCAGGTGTTTGACCCGCTTGCCCAACTGCACCGTGGCGTAGATCACCAGGGGGTTGAACAGCAGGATCAACAGGGCCAGCTTCCAGTGCATCCACATCAGGATCCCGGAGGTGCCGACCAGGGTCAGGGTGGCCACCAGGAACCGGCTCAAGGTTTCCCCGACAAACTTGTCCACCGTGTCCAGGTCGGTGACCAGGTGTGTGGTCACGGTGCCACCGCCCAGGCTTTCGTATTCACTCAGGGAGATACGCTTGAGCCGCTCGATCAGCCGCACGCGGATGCGGTAGACAATGTCCTTGGCAAGCCCCGCAAACAGGCGGGCCTGGACCACGTTGAACACCAACGCCGCGCAGCGCAATACCAGGGTGATCAGCAGCATCAGGCCGATATACCCGGCAGCCTGCTGCCAGGCCGTCGGCAACGCGTGGTTCATCACCTGCAACGCAGCATCGCCATTGCCCAGCAGCACTTCGTCCACCAGCAACGGCAGGAGCAAGGGAATCGGTACGCTGCAGAGGGTCGCCAGTACGGCGACACCGTTGGCAATCCACAGGGCTTTTTTATGGCGCAGGGCCAGGCGACGGATTTCTGCCCAGGTCAGCCGATCAACCCGTGGTGTTGGCTGATCATGCACAGGCAGCTCGCTCCAGCCAGCGACCGAGCAGCGGCGACAGCTCGGACAGCGGCTGGTAGCCATTGGTCAACAACGCCAACTGGCCATTGCGTTCGGCCAGCAAGGTCGGGAAACCGGCGATGCCCAGGTCCTGGACCCAAGTGAAGTCGGCGGCCGTGGCGGCATGTTGTTCGGCGCGGTCAAAGGCTTCGGCAAACTCGATACGCGGCACCCCGGCGGTCTCGGCCAGCTCCACCAGCACACTGGCGCGGGTCACATCGCGACCCTCGACATAAAAGGCCTGCTGGATCAGCCCGAGCAAGGTCCAGGCGCAATCCGGCGCCAGGCCACGCGCAGTGACCAGGGCCCGGCAGGCCGGCTCGGTGTCATACACAAACCCTTCAGGCAAGGCGCCCTCCAGGCGGAACGGCTGGCCCGTGGCCTCGGTCACCGCCTGCCAGTGCTCCAGGATATAGCGCCGAGTAGTCGGTTCCAGCGCCGCACCACTGCCGGTACGCAAGCCGCCCACCACCAGGTGCAATTCCACGCCAGCCGCCTGGGCCTGCTCAACCAGGGCCTTGGCCACCGGGGCAAAACCCCAGCACCAGGAACACATCGGGTCCATTACATAGAGCAGGCGCGCAGACATGGTTCAAGCCTCGGTGGATGATTGCTTGTAGTTGTAACCAATCGGGTGCGGCATATTGCGGGCCTTGGCCAGCTCGATCTGCTTCTGGCGGTCGATCGCACTGCGACGGGTCTTCTCGGACAGCTTATCCCAGCAGTGCGGGCAACTGATGCCGGCCACGTAGTGCTCGGATGCGCGGTCCTCTACGCTAACCGGTGTACGGCAGGCATGACATTGATCGTAGTCACCTTCGCTCAAGTCGTGGCGCACGGTCACGCGGTTATCGAAGACAAAGCAGTCGCCCTGCCATTTGGTCTCTGCCTGGGGCACCTCTTCGAGGTATTTGAGGATGCCGCCCTTGAGGTGATACACCTCGTCAAAGCCTTCGCTGAGCATGTAGCTCGAGGCCTTTTCACAACGAATCCCGCCGGTGCAGAACATCGCGACTTTCTTGTGCTTGGCCGGATCGAAGTTGGCTTTGATATAGTCGGGAAATTCGCGAAAACTCGTGGTTTTCGGGTCGATTGCGCCTTCAAAGGTGCCGATCGACACTTCATAGTCGTTACGGGTGTCGATCAACAGCACTTCTGGATCGCTGATCAACGCGTTCCAGTCTTGTGGATCAACGTAGGTACCGACTTTCTTGTTCGGGTCGACGCCTTCGACGCCCAGGGTCACGATCTCTTTTTTCAGCTTGACCTTGGTGCGGTAGAACGGCTGCTCATCGCAGTACGACTCTTTGTGGTCGATATCGACCATGCGTGGGTCGTTCTTCAACCAGGCCATCAGGCCATCAATGCCTTCGCGGCTACCGGAAACGGTGCCGTTGATGCCTTCTTCGGCGATCAGCAAGGTGCCCTTGATGCCGTTGTCGACCATGGCCTGCAACAGGGGCTCACGCAGGGCGACGTAATCTTCGAGGGTGACGAACTTATACAGTGCCGCCACGACGATGGGGTGTGTCATGGGTGTTCTCTCCAGGTGGCTACCCTCGTAAAGGGTGAACCGGATGCAAAAAAAACGCGCCGACTGAGCGGCGCGTTGCGGATTCTAGCAAAACATAGGCCCTTGTAGCAGCCGGATATCAGTGTTTGCTACCGCCAGCGCAGGTCGGCGAGGCCGGGGCTGCGTCGGTTTTTGCCCATTCTTCAGGCGTGTAGGTATGCAGCGCCAGCGCATGGAACTCGCTCATCAGGTCGCCCAACGTGGCGTAGACCTTCTGGTGGCGCTTGACGCGGTTGAGCCCGTCGAACTGCTGGCTGACCAGCACGGCCTTGAAATGCGTCTGCAATCCACGGCTGTGCATATGGCTTTCGTCCAGCACACTCAGGTGTTCCGGGCTGAGGGCGGCGGCAAGTGCCGATTCGATACGCTGCTGCATGGTCATTGCTTACTTCTTCTTGGCGGGTGCGGCTTTGGGGGTCAGTTCGTTGGTCATGTCTTCCAACAGCTTGTTCACGACAGGTACCGCGCTTTCCAGCTTGGCCTGGGTCAACTGGGCCGATTGCTGGGTCAGTTGCGGCATTTTCTCCAGGACTTTCTTGCCCAGTGGCGACTTATAGAAGGCAACCAGGTCTTTGAGTTCGGACTCGCTGAAGTTGCTGGTGTAGAGCTTGACCATGTCCGGCTTGAGCTTGTTCCAGCCAATGGCCTGGTCCAGGGCGGCGTTGGCCTTGGCCTGGTAGGTGTCGAGCACGGTTTGCTTGGCGGCAGGCGCCTTGGTCTGCTCGAAACGCTGGGCGAACATTTGCTGCACTTGCATGTACACCGGGGTGCCCAGCTTGTCCGCGTGAGCCAGGGTCAGGAAGGCTTCGGCACTGGCGTTGTGGCTGGCGGTATCGGCAAGAACCTGGCCGCTGGCACAGACCAGAGCAACCGCGGTACAGATGGCACGAAGACGAGTCATCGAGTTTCCTTTCTAGCAGGCGAGGTAATACCCCAAGGGCGACCATTCTGCGCCTAAAAAACGCTGGCACTCAACCCCACGCCTTACAGCGCCTGGTTTTGCGGGGGTTTGGCCGATGAAATGGCTTTTATGGAACCCAAACGCCCCCCCAGGGCCTAAACTGCGCAAACCGACTACAAGGAGAGTCCCTGCGATGAGCCGTATCGAAACCGACAGCCTGGGCGAAGTACAAGTCCCGGATGACGCTTACTGGGGCGCACAGACCCAGCGTTCACTGGTCAATTTCGCCATCGGCGAACAACGCATGCCACTGGCGGTCCTGCACGCCCTGGTCCTGATCAAGAAAGCGGCGGCGCGGGTCAACGACCGCAATGGCGACCTGCCCGCCGATATTGCCCGGCTGATCGAACAGGCCGCCGACGAAGTGCTCGACGGCCAGCACGACGACCAGTTCCCCTTGGTGGTCTGGCAGACCGGCAGTGGCACCCAGAGCAATATGAACGCCAACGAAGTGCTCGCCGGCCGCGCCAACGAGCTGTCGGGCGGGCCCCGTGGCGGCAAGAGCCCGGTACACCCCAACGATCACGTCAACCGCTCCCAGAGTTCCAACGACTGCTTCCCCACCGCCATGAGCATCGCCACCGTACAGGCGGTGCACGAGCAGTTGCTGCCGGCGTTGCGCGAGCTGTCTGGCGGGCTGGCGGAGTTGTCGGCGCGCCATATGAAGCTGGTCAAGACCGGCCGCACCCATATGATGGACGCCACGCCGATCACTTTCGGCCAGGAAGTCTCCGCGTTCATCGCCCAACTGGACTATGCCGAGCGCGCCATTCGCAGTGCCCTGCCCGCAGTGTGCGAGCTGGCCCAGGGCGGCACGGCGGTAGGCACCGGCCTGAACTCGCCCCACGGCTTTGGCGAGGCGATTGCCGCAGAAATCGCTGCGTTGTCCGGGCTGCCGTTTGTCACCGCGCCCAACAAGTTCGCCGCATTGTCGGGCCATGAGCCGCTGACCACCCTGTCCGGCGCCCTGAAAACCCTGGCTGTGGCCTTGATGAAAATCGCCAACGACCTACGCCTGCTGGGCTCGGGGCCACGCGCTGGGCTGGCCGAAGTGCGCCTGCCGGCCAATGAGCCGGGCAGTTCGATCATGCCCGGCAAGGTCAACCCGACCCAGTGCGAGGCGCTGTCGATGCTGGCGTGCCAGGTGCTGGGCAACGACGTGACCATCGGCATTGCCGCCAGCCAAGGGCATTTGCAGTTGAACGTGTACAAGCCGGTGATTATCCACAACCTGCTGGAGTCGATCCGCTTGCTGGCCGATGGCTGCCGCAACTTCCAGGAACATTGCATCGCGGGCCTTGAGCCCGACGCCGAGCAAATGGCCGCGCACCTGGAACGGGGTTTGATGCTGGTAACCGCGCTGAACCCGCATATCGGCTATGACAAGTCGGCGCAGATTGCCAAGAAAGCCTATGCCGAAGGGCTGACGCTACGTGAAGCAGCGCTGGAGCTGGGCTACCTCACCGATGCCGAATTCGACCAGTGGGTACGCCCGGAGAATATGCTCGAAGCCGGGCATTGACCTAAAGGTGGGCCAACCTTGCGCGCCGGGCCTTGAGCCCGGCGATCAAGGACGGCGCCAACGCCACCGACGCCGACCCCAACACCACCAGCACCGCACCGCCGTAACCCAGGCCATTGATCTGCTCGGCATGCACATAGTCAGGCCACAACCAGGCCGCAATCGCCACCGCCACAAAGGTCACCAGCGGTGTAATCGCCAACGTCGCACTGACCCGCGACGCTTCCCAGTGGGCCAAGGCTTCGGCAAAGGCGCCATAGGCAATCAGCGTATTGAAACAGCACGCCAGCAACAGCCAGCCTTGCAATGGGCTCAGTTGCAGCGCCTCCATGGGATGTACCCAGGGCAACAGGAGAAATGCGCAAGACAGGTAAATCACCATCATCACCTGCAGTGAATTCCACACCGTCAGCAATTGCTTCTGGCCCAGGGCGTAGAACACCCAGATGGTGGTCGCCAGGAGAATCGTCAGCACCCCGGCGGTGTAAGTGCCCAGGGATGTCAGCAGCTCCGCCAGGCGCTGGTTGAAGAACAGTGCAAAGCCGATGATCAGCACCAACAGGCCTACCCCCTGCCCCAGGCTGAAACGCTCCTTGAACAGAAACACACTGGCGATCATCAAAAAGATCGGCCCCATCTGCACCACCAGTTGCGCCGTGCCGGGGCTCAACATCTTCAGCCCCACCAGATAGAGCACGTAGTTGCCCAGCAGCCCACACACCGCCATCGCCACCAGCCAGCCACCGCGCTTGCCCAAGACTTTCGGGCTGGGCAGACGCTTGACGGCGGCCAGATAAACGAACAGGCAACTGCCGGACACCATCAGGCGAAACCAGGTCACGGTGATCGGGTCCATCACCTGCAGCACCTGTTTGAGCTTGATCGGCAGAATGCCCCAGAGCAGCGCGGTCAGCAGGGTCAGGGATAAACCGTAGACCCAGCGGCCGGAAGAGATGTGCATGAGTGCCCCAAGAGCCAGAGGTAGAGGAAGCCGCATTCTAGGGGGATGTGGGTGGACCTTGGCGAAGTTTTTTATCAGGCACGCCGCAAATCAATTGTGGGATCAGGCAAACCAGCTCCCACAGGAGCACGCGCACGCCTCGACGATCAGGTCGGCTGTCAGGCCGCCTCGCTTTGCTTTTGATTTTGATCTGAGGCGCCCCGTTAAACCACGCTGGCCGTCATCCGATATTGATTTGGGGGGTAACCCGGCAGGACGCCGGGTTAGCCGCGCTGGGCCATGGATGGCCCATCGCGGCGGCCCCCCAAATCAATGTCGGATGACGGGCATGCCGAGCCTAGGCGAGGCACCGAGTGGTGGGGCAAGAGCCCTTTTGGTTACTTTTGGGGCTCTTTTCCAAAAGTGACCCGCCGTAAGGGCGGAACCAATAGCCGCCGTGACCGCAGCAATGGATATGTACACAACCCCAGAAAAGAGTTGTGTAGATACCTATACCTATGGCCATCGCGGGCAAGCCCAACAAGCCAGCACCCACAATAATTGGGCCCCCAGGGCCAGATCAGCGCACAGCTTCAAACAGCCCGGTTGCCCCCATCCCGCCGCCCACGCACATGGTGACGATGCCATAACGCAAATTGCGCCGTTGCAGCTCCCGCACCAGGTGCCCGACCTGCCGTGACCCGGTCATGCCGAACGGATGGCCAATGGAGATCGAACCGCCGTTGACGTTGTACCTGGCATTGTCGATCTCCAGACAATTGCGCGCATACAGGCACTGGGACGCAAACGCCTCGTTGAGCTCCCACAGGTCGATGTCCGCCACTTGCAGGCCACGGGCCTTGAGCAATTTGGGCACCGAGAACACCGGGCCGATGCCCATCTCGTCCGGCTCGCAGCCGGCCACGGTAAAGCCACGGAAAAACGCCTTGGGCTTGAGCCCCAGTTCCAGGGCTTTTTCCAGGCTCATCACCAGGGTCATCGACGCGCCGTCGGACAGTTGCGATGAGTTACCTGCCGTCACCGAACCATCCTCGGCAAACACCGGCTTGAGCCCACTCAGGCTGGCCAGGGTGGTGTCCGGGCGGTTGCAGTCGTCGCGATCGACCACGCCGTCGAGGATCTGCACCTCGCCGGAGTGCTTGTCCTCGACCTTGTACTTGACCGCCATGGCCACGATTTCATCGTCGAACAGCCCCTCGGCCTGGGCCTGGGCGGTGCGCTGCTGGCTTTGCAGGGCGTACAGGTCCTGCTCTTCGCGGCTGACGTTATAGCGGCGGGCAACTATTTCGGCGGTCTGGCCCATGGGGAAGTAGATGCCCGGCACCTGCTCCTTGAGCAATGGGTTGATCAGGTTGTCGGTATTCACGCTCTTCATGGTCAGGCTGATGGACTCGACACCACCGGCGACAATGATGTCGCTGCACCCCGAGGCGATCTGGTTGGCCGCGATGGCAATCGCCTGCAGCCCCGATGAACAGAAACGGTTGAGGGTCATGCCGGCGGTGCCGGTGCCCAGGCGCGACAGCACTGCCACGTTGCGGCCGATGTTGTAGCCCTGGGCGCCTTCGTTGGAGCCGGCGCCGACAATGCAATCCTCGACACTGGCCGGGTCGATGCCACTGCGTGCCAGCAAGGCGTTGACGCAATGCGCGGCCATGTCATCAGGACGGGTCTGGTTGAACTTGCCGCGAAAGGACTTGGCCAGGCCGGTTCGCACGCTGTCGACAATCACTACTTCACGCATGGGCTACCTCGATCTTGTCGTTATTGGGAGACAGATCGAGGATAGATCCAGGGTCTGGCGATCGCGACGATCATTCACCTGGCGTATGCAAAAGCATGGCGCTATTTGTGCTTCTTCTTTTTGTCGTGCTTGTCGGACTTGGCGAACGCCTCTTCCAGCGCCAGGTTGATGGTGCGCAATACCTTGACCCGTGCCCAGCGCTTGTCGTTGGCCTCCACCAGGGTCCAGGGCGCGATCTCGGTGCTGGTGCGGTCCACCATGTCGCCCACCGCGGCCCGGTAGACATCCCACTTGTCGCGGTTGCGCCAGTCGTCTTCGGTGATTTTGAAGCGTTTGAACGGGATCTCTTCCCGGGCCTGAAAACGCTCCAGCTGGGTCTGTTTATCAATCGCCAGCCAGAACTTGACCACGATCACCCCGGCGTCGCGCAATTGCTCCTCGAAATCATTGATCTCGGCGTAGGCGCGCATCCAGTCGGCCGTGGTGCAAAAGCCTTCGACCCGCTCCACCAGCACCCGGCCATACCAGGAGCGGTCAAACACGGTAAACATGCCCCGCGCCGGGATCTGCCGCCAGAACCGCCACAAGTACGGCTGGGCGCGCTCGTCTTCGGTGGGCGCGGCAATCGGCACGATGCGGTACTGGCGCGGGTCCAGTGCCGCCGCCACGCGGCGGATCGCCCCGCCCTTGCCCGCCGCGTCGTTACCTTCAAAAACCGTGACCAGCGCGTGTTTGCGCATGCGTTTGTCGCGCATCAGGCCCGAGAGCCGCGCCTGTTCGGTAATCAGTTGCTCTTCGTAGTCGTCCTTTTCCAGGCGCTGGGTCATGTCCAGGCTGTCCAGCAGGCTCATCTGGTCCACCGAGGATGGCAAGGGCGCCGGATGGATGCCGCTGGCCCTGGCCTTGGACAGCTTCAGGGCATTTTGCAGGCCCTCCAGAAGGATCCTGGCCACGGTCAGCCCGCGGTAGTTGGCATCCACGCCTTCGATCACATGCCAGGGTGCATAGTCACGGCTGGTGCGGCGCAGCACGCGCTCGCCAAAATGCACGAACTTGTCGTAGGTCTCGGACTGCTGCCAGTCCAGCGGGCTGATACGCCAGCTGTGCAGCGGGTCGTCCTGCAGGGCCTTGAGCCGCGCCTTCATTTGTTTCTTGGAGAGGTGGAACCAGAACTTGAAGATCAGCGCCCCTTCATCGCACAGCATCTGCTCCAGGCGCTCGGCCCCGGCAATGGCCTGGTCCAGGCGTGCGTCCTTGATCTGGCCATGGACCCGCGCCTGCAGCATCTGGCTGTACCAGTTGCCGAAGAACACGCCCATGCGCCCCTTGGCCGGCAGTTGTCGCCAGTAGCGCCAGGCCGGCGGGCGGGCCAGTTCTTCGTCGGTCTGCTGGTCGAAGGTGCGCACCTCGATCAGGCGCGGATCCATCCATTCATTGAGCAGCTTGACGGTTTCGCCCTTGCCGGCGCCTTCGATGCCATTGATCAGCACGATCACCGGGAAGCGTCCCTGCTGGTGCAACTCGAACTGCGCTTCCAGCAAGGCCTCACGCAAGGCCGGGACTTCTGCGTCGTAAGTGTCCTTATCGACGGCGTGACCAATTTCGGCGGATTCAAACATGGGCGACTCCCTTCCAAGATGGATCAAGACTAGCGGATTGGGCAGCACGGCGGGCAAGCAATTCCACGCCACTTGCCGTGGATCAATTGACCGGGCTGCTCGTCGGTGTCGAGCTGGAACACCGCGCTGATGTGCCGCTGGTACAAGCGGCCAAGGTTCAGGGCCCTGCAGCCTTGGGCGAAGTCATGGGGCGCAACGGCGATCATCCCCCGCGCAGCGCCCGCCGACTGCAGCCGTGATTCGCCGGGATAGTGTTGCGCACGCGCTTCATCCGCAGAAAAGTTCTGCAGCGCCATGTGCAACAAGCTCTGTTGTTCCAGCGTGACCGACCTCACGTACTCCAACGGCAACACATCTGTCTCATAGGCATAGACTGCGCGCACAAACAGATCCTTTCTCGGCTCCACCGTGACCTGCCACTGTGCCTGGCAGTAAGCCTTCAACCGCTCATTGCAGAACTCATCCAGCGGGCGCAATGACCGCAAGCGATCTGCGACCGCCGCGCGCGCCTCTTCAGCCCTCGCGCCATCAGCTTCCAATGCCTCCAGCACACCTTGCGGGGCATTGATCATCCAGCCCGGCAGGCGCTTTTGCAGGACCTCGGCCTTGGCCAGATCGCCAGTCATTTCGAGCAAGGCGGCTTGCAACTGGTGCTGCGTCAACTGCGTGAACGTGTGGGTTAAATCGTCCTGTACCGACATCAGCAATGTCCCTTATTGCCTAGGGTTGAACGCCTAACGATACCCTGCGCCAACCCGCCGGATTAATGCTGATTGTTGATCGAATCGGGGGCTATCGCCGGGAGTTTTTCCATGTATGAAGTAGCCGGCTAACACCCGGTTCAACCCTGCCCCCTGTGATCGACTAGAATGGCCGCCTTGTCTTTGCCGAGTTGCCCATGAACCCCGTACAGCCCAATGCCCAGCTCGACTGGGACGACCAGGGACGCCCACGCTCGCGGGTGTTCGACGACGTGTATTTCTCCGACAAGTCGGGCCTGGATGAAACCCGCTACGTGTTCCTCGAGCAGAACCGCCTGCAGGAGCGGTTTGCCGCGCTGCCCGTGGGCGGGCGCCTGGTAATCGGGGAAACGGGGTTTGGCACCGGGCTGAACTTCCTGTGTGCCTGGCAGCTGTTTGAGGAGCACGCTGTACCGGGCGCGCGCCTGCATTTTGTCAGCGTGGAAAAGTACCCGCTGCGCCACGCCGACCTGCAACGCGCCCTCGCCCTCTGGCCAGCGCTCAAGCCATTGGCTGACCAGTTGCTGGCGCAGTACGTTGCCATTCATCAGGGCTTCCAGCGCCTGATCCTGGCGAACGGGCGCGTGACGCTGACCCTGCTGATCGGCGATGCCCTGGAGCAACTGCCGCAACTGGATGCGCAGATCGACGCCTGGTTTCTCGACGGTTTTGCCCCGGCGAAAAACCCCGACATGTGGACCGCCGAACTGTTCGCCGAGCTGGCACGGCTGGCGGCCCCGGGCTCGACCATCAGCACCTTTACCAGCACCGGCTGGGTACGGCGCCTGCTCAACAGCGCCGGGTTCAAGATGAAGCGCACCCCGGGCATCGGTCACAAGTGGGAAATCCTGCGCGGCGAGTTTCTCGGTTGGCCGGCCGACGCGCCGCTACCGGCCCCGATCAAGCCCTGGTTCGCCAGGCCGACGGCCCTCAAGGGAGAGCGCCGCGCCCTGGTGATCGGCGGCGGCATGGCCGGCTGTACCAGTGCTGCGAGCCTGGCCGCACGGGGCTGGCAGGTGAGCCTGCTGGAACGCCATGAAGGCCTGGCCCAAGAGGCCTCGGGTAATCCGCAAGGGGTGCTCTACCTCAAGCTGTCAGCCCACGGCACCGCCTTGTCGCAGATGATTGTCAGCGGCTTCGGGCATACCCGGCGCCTGCTGGAACACCTGCAACGAGGGGTGGATTGGGACGCTTGTGGCGTGCTGCAACTGGCGTTCAACGCCAAGGAGGCCGAACGCCAGGCCCAATTGGCCCAGGCATTTGCTCCGGACTTGCTGCACCTGCTGGACAGGGATCAGGCCCAGGCCCGGGCCGGGGTCGGCCTGGCGTATGGCGGGCTGTTTTTCCCCGAGGGTGGCTGGGTGCATCCGCCCGCCCTCTGCCAGTGGCAGGCACGCCAGCCGGGCATCACCGTGCACGTGCTGCATGAAGCCCTGGAACTGCGCAAGGTAGACGAGCAATGGCAGGCCTGGGACGGTGACAGGTTGCTGGCCAGCGCTCCCGTGGTGGTGCTGGCCGGGGCGGCCGAGGTCAAGCGTTTTGCCGCCAGTGCCGAGCTGCCCCTTAAACGTATTCGCGGGCAAATCACCCGGTTGCCGCAGACCACCGACAGCCAGGCGCTGGCCACGGTGGTCTGTGCCGAAGGGTATGTCGCGCCGGTCCGCCTGGGCGAACACACCCTGGGCGCCAGCTTTGATTTCAAGAGTGATGACCTGGCGCCGACCGCTGCCGAGCATGCCGGTAACCTGGCGCTGCTGCAGGAGATTTCCCCGGACCTGGCCCAGCGCCTGCGCGCCGACAGCCTGTCCCCACACACCCTGGAGGGGCGCGCCGCGTTTCGTTGCACCAGCCCGGACTATCTGCCGATTGTCGGGCCGCTGGTCGATCCCCAGGCGTTTGCCCAGGCCTATGACGCCCTGCGCAAGGACGCCCGGCATACGCCGGACATCGCCTGCCCATGGCTGGACGGCCTGTACGTCAACAGCGGCCACGGCTCACGGGGCCTGATCACCGCTCCCCTGTGCGCCGAACTGTTGGCCGCGTGGCTGGACAACGAACCGCTGCCCCTGCCCCGCAGTGTCGCCGAGGCCTGTCATCCGAGTCGCTTCGCCCTACGCGCGTTAATTCGCAGCAACGTGACGAAAAAACCTCAGTGAGCACTCCCTCAAACGGCCGGCGTTAACTCGCAGGTGCCCAGGTCGTCGAGTTTCAACGCCTCATGGGTCAGGCGTTCAAGCTCGGCGAGCTCCGCCTTTTCCTGCTCATCCTGTATCTGGCTCATCTGACTCCGGTAGTCGGCGTCAGCCAGCGTCTCTCGCTGCGCCCACACCGCCTCGACGCGCTCACCGAAGGGCCGGTTCAGGGTGTCGAATGAACCGCTATGGATGCGCCGCAGATAACTGCTCCAAAACGGCAGCTTCACCACATACTTCAACAACTGCGGAGAAAGCTCAGCCATCTTCAACTGCATTTCAGCGAGCGTCAGCATATGCTCGGTCACCCCACCGAGACTGGCATAGCGCATATGGCGGGGTTGCCCGGGCAGATGAAAGCGCCCGGCCAACCCGGTGCGATAAGCCAGGCTGACCTCCAGCGGATCCAGCATCGGGTGCTCGGCGCTATAGCTGCGGGCCATTTGCTCCAGTCGGTCGAGGCGAAACAACCCCTTGGCCAGCCTCAAGAGCGGTTTGGCCGTGACCTGACCGCCCGCCACCCGCTGCGAAGCCTGGTGGATTTCAACCAGCACTTCCAGGTTACTGAAACTCACTGCAGCAGCATCATCACAGTTCAGGGGCGTGGCCGCCCGTTCAAAGATCTCTTCGCGCAGCCGGGTATCCATCGCCGCGGCGTCCAGCACGCGCCAGACCCGGCGGCCCATGTCCTCCTGCACGTGGGAGGTATCTGCGACACTGCCCAGGCCGGCCAGCAGCTTGAACAGAGCGTCGGAGCCCAGCTCATCCTTGAGTCCCGTCCAGGTCTCGAGCCGCTCGGCGTAGCGCGCCATGCGCTCATCCCCCAACCATAAGTCCCGGGCGGTCTGCTCATTGAGCCGGGCGATATCGTCCTCCATAAAGCCCATGCCCACGCCAAGGGTGTCCCGGTAGTTCTGCAACAGCAGGCGGCTGGGGGAGTCCAGCGGGTTATGGCGCAGGTTGATGATTTCAGCATGCTGGCGTGGCACCTCGAACAACCACTGCGGCAAGGTGGCGAGATCATTTTCCCGCAGGTCCAGGTGCTCCAGATAAGGCAGACGCATAAAGCCGGAGGGCAAGCGCTGAAGCCGGCAATTGCGCAAGACCAGGTGACGCAACTCAAACATGTTGCTGACCAGCGGCGGGTCTACCAGGGGGTTGTTGCTCAGGTCCAATACCGTCAACCCTCGCAGGTCACCGAGTTTGGTACGCGTATATTCCGTCAGTTGCAGTTGGTTATTGGCCAGGTACAGCCGACGAAGGTGCTTCATCTGCTGCAGCACTTCCGGCAGTCGTGTCACCTGGTTGTCCGTCAACTCCAGAGTATTCAAGCCTTTGAAATGCTTGAGGAAGTAACCAACATCATCGTTGAGCCCCATGTTCCTTAACGACAACTGGCGAACATGCTCGAACTGGACTTCGGGCGGCAGGGTCGGCAATGCCCCGATCACCATGCCATCGAGGGAAAGATTCGGGACTTGCCGATGGGACTCATCCGGGATCAGCGAGGCATATTGCCAACTGCGCTCGATGAGCTGGACGGCCTGGTGACGGGCCAGGCGGTAGTCCCGCAGGGCAACGTCTGAGCGCCCCTGCCCGCCCCCCTCCCTGGCCCACACCTTGAGCGTTCGATGCAGTGCTTCATATTGTTGCTCAAGAGCACGCACGGCTTTGGCCCGGGACAGCGGATCGTGACCCAAGTCCTGCAAAAAGGTCGCTATGCGCCGCTCATCAAACAAGGGGTAGAGCTTGCGGACCTTGCGCACCAGGCCGGCGGGCTGTCGCGGCGGCTCCACGGGCATTGCTTGCACGCACGACACAGGAGGATCTTCGGGCACCGGCCGTTCCGGCCATAGATAACGGCTAATCCGGCGCCGCTCATCCTGGGCCTTGCCAATCAGGCTATTGCGCAAATGGCTGGCCCTGCCGCTCGCGGGCAACTGCAGCTGGTCGAGCTCAGCGGGGGGCAAACTGTTAAGCAACGCCTCATAGAACCCCTCCGGGCCCTCGGCCATCGGCCCCAGCGGCGCACCTTGTCCGTTGTAGGCGCGCCACCCCAGGTTCGACTGGACCAGCGTGCGAGTGGTGGCGGCAGATGCGTTGCCCACCTGCCCCATGACACTACCGTCCAAGCTCTCCTGGCGTATTTGCAGCAACACATCTTCGGGCCAGCCCGGAACCCGCGGCAGTAACCCCAGCGCTATACGCCGAGTGGCGTCGGTGGCCAGTTCCGGCAGGTACAGACCGCTCAGGGCATCGTCTTCGTTAAGTATTTCCAGGGTCTCCCGCACCCATTGGGCGATCCGCAAAGGCACCCGCCCGGTATCGCGCAGCCGCCAACGCTCGGCCGTGGAGGCCTGGGTCATGATTTCCCAGGCAAGCCGAATGGGCAGTTGCGGATAGCGATGCTTGAGCACGCCGTGATCGGTCTGGTCGGGAAAGTCGACATCGGCACGCAGCCTTTCGTAAACCGCCTGGTGATTGCCCTTGAGTGAAGCGGTCAGCCGCCGCGCCAGCACCTCTTGCGCCTCTTCTGGAGGGAAGGTGCCGCCGAGCAGGCGCGTGGTCTCCTGGGGGTCGAGGGCCTCCAGTAGGCTGGACAGGACTTGCCCGTGTTTCAGATGCCCCGTGGTGATGTGGATGCTCAGGTCTTCGTAGTCGAAAGGCGCGGTGTCGGGGTGACGCTCCAGCAGGTACCCCTGCTCGTCCAGCAGTTCGAAAAACCGCCCCTGGGGCCAGCCTTCCATCAGCGGCAGGGCCAGCATCTGCACACGCGTGGTCGCCGCGTCGAGCGGTGCCTGATGCTCCATCTGCCAGATCAGGTCGCGAACCTCCTGATTCTGCCTGAAGCGCAGCGCACGTTCGCGCAAGCGCTCCGGCAATGGCAGGTTTTGCCTGGCTATTTGCTGCAGGCGGGGCAAGGTCGCGTCAGTGATGGCGGCGATATCCCGTAGATGCCCGGCTGGAAGGGTACCGAGGCTGGGGTCCAGTCGGCCCAGGACATAGTCCGGGTTCTGCCATTCTTGCGGTTGTTCGAACGAGAACTGCCAACCGCCCTGGTAGTTGTGGACCAGGGGCGGTCGATACGCTGAATCACGCTGCGGATGTCGGGCCCGCCAGCGGCCGGTACCGGAGTCAAAGACAACCGAGTAGGTCGAACCGTCGACATTGACGTAGGACTGGCCGTGAGCCTGGTAGACCCCACGGGGACTGGCAACCGTCCCTTCGAGCGAGACGGTGTGGCGGTACGGCTCAGTGCGGCTGCGCCACAAGCGCGTGGTTCTATCCGGCATGCGCACCGCCTCGAACCGTTCGTAAAACCCCGAAGCCGGCGGCGTGGTTCTCCAGAGCCGGCCGGCCACTTTTGCACCCGCCGCGAACAACGCCATGGCCGCGAGGTTCTCAGCAATGTTCGTCAGGTGCCGAAGGGCACCGAGTTTGTCCTGGTGTACCCAGTCATCCACCCCTTCGAACACTTCCCCAAGCAGTTGCCCGACCGCCACGCCCGTCATCAACTGGCCCAGTACCGGCACCACAAACGCGGCGACGTTGAGTACCGTCAAGCCCGCATCCAGGTAATCCTGGGTGCGCTGGCGGCGTGCGTCGTCATCGGCCTGGGCATTGGGAACGGCGAGCACACGGGCATCAAGCTGGATTTTGCCGACACCGGCATTAAAAAAGAACGTCGAAAAATTATCCGTTACAGGTAGCGGTTCTACGCGCACTAGGAGGTTGTACTGCTCAAACCGCTGAAAAAAACCGAAACGCTCGGACTCGTCCAGGTAGCCCATGAAGAAGTGTCGATAACGACTCACGTGGAGCTTGAGGCTGAGGTAAAGCTTGAACTGCTCCAGAGACACGTAGCGGTACCACGGCCGCACGGGCTCATTGGGCATGTACACCACGATCGGGCCGTTGGAAAACCCCTCGGGGGAGGCGCCGGAAAACACCAGCACGCCCCACAGGCACGCCCCGTCGATGTTCAAGCCTTGCCAGGTCAGCGGTTGGTTGTTGAACCACAGCTGCCGGGTGCTGCTGGCGGGCATGTCCGCCTTGACCAGGCCCAGCAACAGCTCACGGGTCGGTTGATCAATATCGCCTTTGGCATAGGCGATCTGCAGGTCGATCAGCATATCCATGCACCGGGACTGACCCATCGTCCTCACCGCCGGGCTATAACCGCCGTCCGGGTCCGTCAGGTTGAACACCTCGCGCACATGGGTTTGATAGGCCTCCCCCAGATTCAGCTCGCGGCAGTAGCCGATAAATGTCTGGGCGCTGATATCTTGCGCAACCCTGCGCTTTGCCCCAACGCGGACCACGGCATTGATCGGTATGCCTCCCGGTTCGGCCCCGGCCTGGGAAAAATTCTGCATCGCCGCCTGCAGCAGGCTGTGTTTCTCCAGGGTAACGGTCTGCACCAGCATGCCGCCCAGGTCCGGATTGACTCCCCTGAAGGTACGCCTGGGGAGCTCCAGCGAGTCGTTCTCGATATCCAGCTGGGTGTGGCCTTTGGCGGCCAGAAACGCCGTGAGGCGTTCGGCACAGAACGTGTCCAGAGGGGTCAGACGGCTCAGCAGCCGTTGCAGGTTTGCCTTGGGCCGCTCGCTGTCGGCATACGCCTGCTCAATGGCCTGGAGTGCCTGGGGATCGGCCTTGACCAGCCAGGCGGGCAACGTGTCATGCAAGACCTGCGCTTTATCCAGGTCGCCGGTGCTGTCCAGCAGCGCCTTCATCAATTCGTCCGAGGTCACAGGCTGCACAGCCTGGCTCAGCTTTGCTGTTTGCGTCATTCGCAACGGTCCTTAATCGCGTTGAACATGACGCATCACCATAAGCTCCCCTGCACCGCAGAAGGGTTCAAATAGCTGGGGGGTTGCCCTTGGAAACGCGCCACTATTTGCATCAGAGCCAGACCTAATTACCTCCACTTTGCCCCGCGCCCCACGGGCCGCAGAACGGCGTGCGCGGGGGAGCGGCCGTTTGCCATATAACTTATTGATCTAAAACTCCAGGTATAGCCTCGGGTCAGTCCTTGGGTACCCGCCGTTTTGGCGCGTGCCTTTTACCCCCTCCCCAACGGAAAAACCGGTAAGGACTTTATGTGCGGATTAGCTGGAGAACTGCGTTTCGATCATCAACCTGCCGACCTGGCAGCGGTGGAGCGAATCACCCATCACCTGGCACCACGCGGACCTGACGCGTGGGGCTTCCATGCCCAAGGGCCGATTGCCCTGGGCCATCGTCGCCTGAAAATCATGGACCTGTCGGACGGCTCGGCCCAACCGATGGTCGACGCCCAACTGGGCCTGTCCCTGGCGTTCAACGGCGCGATCTACAACTTCCCGGAACTGCGCACCGAGCTTGAAGCCCTGGGCTACGCCTTCTATTCCGGCGGCGACACCGAAGTGCTGCTCAAGGGCTACCACGCCTGGGGCGAAGCCTTGCTGCCCAAGCTCAACGGCATGTTTGCCTTTGCCATCTGGGAGCGCGACAGCCAGCGCCTGTTCATCGCCCGCGACCGCCTGGGCGTCAAGCCGTTGTACCTGTCGCGCACCGGCCAGCGCTTGCGCTTTGCCTCGGCGTTGCCGGCGTTGCTCAAGGGCGGCGATATCAACCCGATCCTCGACCCGGTGGCGCTCAATCACTACCTGAATTTCCACGCCGTGGTGCCGGCTCCGCGCACCTTGTTGGCGGGCATCGAAAAGCTGCCACCGGCCACCTGGATGCGGATCGAGGCCAACGGCAAGACCGAGCAGAAAACCTGGTGGATCCTGCCCTACGGCCCCCATGACGATGAAAAACACCTGACCCTGGAAGACTGGACCGACCGCGTGCTCGACAGCACCCGCGAAGCCGTGGCGATTCGCCAACGCGCGGCGGTGGATGTCGGCGTGCTGCTGTCGGGCGGTGTGGATTCGAGCATGCTGGTGGGCCTGTTGCGCGAAGTCGGCGTGCAGGATCTGTCGACCTTCTCCATCGGCTTCGAAGATGCCGGCGGCGAGCGTGGCGATGAGTTCCAGTACTCCGACCTGATCGCCAAGCACTACGGCACGCGGCACCACCAACTGCGTATCGCCGAAAGCGAAATCATCGAGCAACTGCCGGCCGCGTTCCGCGCCATGAGCGAGCCAATGGTCAGCCATGACTGCATTGCCTTCTATTTACTGTCGCGGGAAGTGGCCAAGCATTGCAAGGTGGTGCAAAGCGGCCAGGGCGCCGATGAGCTGTTCGCCGGTTACCACTGGTACCCGCAAGTGGACGGCGCCAGCGACCCGTATGCGGCCTATCGCGAGGCCTTCTTCGACCGCAGCTACGACGACTACGCGGCCACCGTCGCCCCGCAATGGCTGACCGCCAATGACGCCGCCGGCGACTTTGTGCGCGAGCATTTCGCCCAGCCCGGCGCCGAGGCGGCTGTGGATAAGGCCCTGCGCCTGGACAGCACGGTGATGCTGGTGGACGACCCGGTCAAGCGTGTGGATAACATGACCATGGCCTGGGGCCTGGAAGCGCGCACGCCGTTTCTCGACTACCGCCTGGTGGAGTTGTCGGCGCGGGTGCCGGGCCAATTCAAGCTGCCGGACGGTGGCAAGCAAGTGCTCAAGGAAGCTGCGCGCCGGGTGATCCCCAGTGCGGTGATCGACCGTAAGAAAGGCTACTTCCCGGTGCCCGGCCTCAAGCATTTGCAGGGCGACACCCTGAACTGGGTGCGTGACCTGTTGCTGGACCCGAGCCAGGATCGTGGCCTGTTCAACCCGGCGATGCTCGACCGTCTGCTCACTGACCCACAAGGGCAATTGACCCCGCTGCGCGGCTCCAAGCTGTGGCAATTGGCGGCGCTGAACCTGTGGCTCAGCGAACAAGGAATCTGATTGATGAAACCTCACGCCACGGCCTACAGCCAACGCCTGCTGCGCGGCCAGGCGCCGTCCTACGAGCGCCTGCAAGCGCGCCTGGCCGAAGACGGCAGCGAACCCAGTGACCAGCCCATCGCCGTGCATTGCGGATGGGGCCGCTTATTGATTGGCCATACCTTCCCCGACCCGGCGAGCCTGGCCCTGGAGCTGCTCAACGAGCAGCCCGGGGAACGGGATATCGCCCTGTATGTGGCCGCGCCCCAGCAGATCCTCGGGATTGATCCGCAACAGTTGTTCCTCGACCCCTCCGATACCTTGCGCCTGTGGTTCACCGACTACCGGCCGGCGACCCGGGTGTTCCGTGGCTTTCGCATTCGCCGGGTACAGAGCGAAGCCGACTGGCAGGCAGTCAATCGCCTGTACCAGGGGCGCGGCATGTTGCCGGTGGATGCCAACCTGTTGACCCCGCGCCATCAAGGCGGCCCGGTGTACTGGCTGGCCGAGGATGAAGACAGCGGCGCGATAATCGGCAGCGTCATGGGCCTCAATCACCATAAAGCCTTCCATGACCCGGAACACGGCAGCAGCCTCTGGTGCCTGGCCGTCGACCCGCAATGCTCGCGGCCCGGCGTCGGCGAAGTGCTGGTGCGCCACCTGATCGAGCACTTTATGAGCCGGGGCCTGAGTTACCTGGACCTGTCGGTGCTGCACGACAATCGCCAGGCCAAGAGCCTGTACGCCAAGCTCGGTTTTCGCGCCCTCACCACCTTTGCCATCAAGCGCAAGAACGGCATCAACCAGCCGCTGTTCCTTGGGCCGGGGCCGCAGGCGGGGTTCAATCCCTATGCACGGATCATTGTCGAAGAGGCGCACCGGCGCGGTATTGATGTGCAGGTGGACGATGCCGCAGCCGGGCTGTTCACCCTCAGCCATGGCGGGCGCCGGGTGCGCTGCCGGGAGTCATTGAGCGACCTGACCAGTGCGATCAGCATGAGCCTGTGCCAGGACAAGAGCCTGACCCACAAGGTCTTGAGCGCCGCCGGCTTGAAATTGCCAGCGCAACAACTGGCAGCCAGCGCCGACGACAACCTGGAGTTTCTCGACGAACACCAGCGCATCGTGGTCAAGCCGCTGGACGGAGAACAGGGCCAGGGCGTGGCCGTGGACTTGCAGACCATCGAAGAAGTGCAAGGCGCCATCGAAGCGGCGCGCCAGTTCGACTCTCGGGTTTTGCTGGAGAGTTTCCACGAGGGCCTGGACCTGCGCATCCTGGTGATTGGTTTTGAAGTAGTAGCTGCCGCGATCCGACGCCCGGCGCAGGTGATCGGCGATGGCAAGCACAGCGTCGGCGCCTTGATCGAAGTGCAGAGCCGGCGCCGCCAGGCGGCCACAGACGGCGAGAGCAAGATCCCGATGGATGACGAAACCCTGCGCACCCTGAAGGCGGCAGGATATGACTACGACAGCATCCTGCCTTCGGGTGAAGTGCTGGCGGTACGGCGCACTGCCAACCTGCACACTGGGGGCTGCCTGGAAGATGTCACGGCGATTCTGCATCCGACGCTGGTGGATGCTGCCGTGCGTGCGGCACGTGCCCTGGATATTCCGGTGGTCGGCCTGGACTTGATGGTGCCGGCCGCTGACCAGCCGGAGTACGTATTTATCGAAGCCAACGAACGGGCCGGCCTGGCCAACCATGAACCACAGCCCACGGCAGAACGGTTTGTGGATTTGTTGTTCCCCCACAGTCAAACCACGGCTTGAGACATGAGCTGACTGGACGGGCCTCATCGCGGGCAAGCCCGCTCCCACAGGTTCCTGTGTGAGCTGGCTTGCCTGCGATGAGGCCAGCCCGGCCAACAAATCCCCAAGCCCCTCATCGAAACCATCGATGCCCTCAACTCATCAGGAGTTTCCATGACCCGAACCATCCCCGAACCGGATCTCAACTACCTGCAAAAAGTGCTGCTGGAAATGCTCGCCATCCCCAGCCCCACCGGGTTTACCGACACCATCGTGCGCTACGTCGCCGAACGCCTGGAAGAACTGGGCATCCCGTTTGAAATGACCCGGCGCGGTACGATCCGCGCCACCCTCAAGGGCCAGAAAAACAGCCCGGACCGTGCGGTTTCCGCGCACCTGGACACCATTGGCGCCGCCGTACGGGCGATCAAGGACAATGGCCGCCTGACCCTGGCCCCGGTGGGTTGCTGGTCCAGCCGCTTTGCCGAAGGCAGTCGCGTCAGCCTGTTCACCGATAATGGCGTGATCCGTGGCAGCGTGCTGCCGCTGATGGCCTCCGGGCATGCCTTCAACACCGCCGTGGATGAAATGCCGATCAGTTGGGACCATATCGAACTGCGCCTGGACGCCTACTGCGCCACCCGCGCCGATTGCGACTCCCTGGGGATCAGCGTCGGTGACTTCGTGGCGTTCGACCCGCTGCCGGAATTCACCGAAAGCGGCCATATCAGCGCCCGCCACCTGGACGACAAAGCAGGGGTCGCGGCCTTGCTGGCGGCGCTCAAGGCCATCGTCGACAGTGGCGAACCGTTGCTGATCGACTGTCATCCGCTGTTCACCATCACCGAAGAAACCGGCAGCGGCGCGGCGGCGGCCCTACCCTGGGATGTCAGCGAATTCGTCGGCATCGACATTGCCCCGGTCGCCCCCGGCCAGCACTCCAGCGAACATGCAGTGAGCGTGGCGATGCAGGACTCCGGCGGCCCTTACGACTATCACCTGTCCCGGCACCTGCTGCACCTGGCGGCGGAAAACGACCTGCCAGTACGCCGTGACCTGTTTCGCTATTACTTCAGCGACGCGCACTCGGCGGTCACCGCCGGCCACGATATCCGCACCGCGTTGCTCGCATTTGGCTGCGATGCGACCCATGGTTACGAGCGCACCCATATCGACAGCCTGGCGGCCTTGAGCCGCCTGCTGGGCGCCTACATCCTCAGCCCGCCGGTATTTGCCAGCGATGCGCAACCGGCCCAGGGTTCCCTGGACCGCTTCAGTCATCAACTGGAACACGAAACGCAAATGGAGAGTGACACCCGCGTGCCCTCGGTGGACAGCCTGGTCGGACAGAAATCCTGAGGCTGGCAACTATGATCCCGGCACAGTAGGATCGCCGGGATCCACCATTTGAGGCTTGTATGCTGATTCCCTACGATGCACTTGAAGTCGACACCCTGACCCGCCTCATTGAAGACTTCGTGACCCGCGACGGCACCGACAACGGCGACGACACGCCCCTGGAAACCCGGGTACTGCGCGTGCGCCAGGCGTTGACCAAGGGTCAGGCGCTGATTGTTTTCGACCCTGAAAGCGAGCAGTGCCAGTTGATGCTCAAGCACGACGTGCCCAAGCACCTGTTCGACTAAGGGTTGGGCACCGCCACCGCCTGCCCCTGCAGGCGGCGGATCTTTTCGTAGACCTCCGCCCGGTGCACATTGACCCCTGCGGGCGCTTGCACACCGAGTTTCACCTGGAGGCTGTTGACCTCCAGGATCCGCAGGGTGATGTGATCGCCGATGGAAATGATTTCGCCTACCGCGCGGCTAAGTACCAGCATGGCGTGTGTCCTTTGGAAAGTTACCGGACCGCGACCATGCGCCCTCCCCTACGAGCCATCAATGACCTGCCAGATAAACAGATCCGCCCTACAACCCAGAGTTGGATTTACTGACAGACGAATATCAAACAGCCCAGTAGGAGCGCAAAAATATAAACGTATTGTTTATATCCCTCAGCCTTTTACCGACTGTGCCTTGGCGCGCATTTTTTCCGACATGCTGGTCATCTCGTCATACAGCAATTGCGGGTTTTTCTGTTTCAGCGCCCAGGCCATGCGTCCCTGTTCGTGGGGCAGGATCATGAACTCACCGGCGGCCACACGCTGGTAGATGTAATCGGCAATGTCTGCCGCACTGATCGGCGAGCTTTCCAGCAGTTTGCCGACCTGGGCCTTCATCGCCGGGGTGGGGCCGCGGAACGAGTCCAGCAGGTTGGTCTGGAAGAACGACGGGCACACCACGTGCACCCCGACTTCCTGCTGCTTGAGCTCCACCAGCAGGCTTTCCGAAAGCGCCACCACACCGGCCTTGGCCACGTTGTAGTTACTCATGGCCGGGCCTTGCATCAGGGCCGCCATAGAGGCGATGTTGATGATCCGGCCCTTGCTCTTTTCCAGCAGCGGCAGGAAGGCCTTGCAGCCCTTGACCACCCCCATCAGGTTGATTGCGATCTGCCAGTCCCAATCCTCCAGGGACAGCTCGCTGAAGAACCCACCGGAGGCGACCCCGGCGTTGTTGACGATCACGTCGATGCCGCCCAGCTTGACCTCGCAGGCCTGGGCAAAGGCGGTGAGCTGGCTGTAGTCACGCACGTCACAGCGCTGGATAAACCCGTCGCCACCGGCCTGGCGCACCCGCGCGAGGGTTTCCTGCAAGCCCGGCTCGCTGACATCCGACAAGGCCAGCTGCCAACCCTCGCGGGCCCAGCGCAGAGCGATTTCGCGACCCAGGCCGGATCCGGCGCCAGTGATCATCATGCGATTTTGCATAGGAAGTAGCCTTGTGATTCAGGGAAGAAGTACGCGCCAGTGTAGCGAAGGTTATTCACCGCCCCATGCACCATCAAGTTGCTGAATGCCCGGGGCAAACCAAAGGCCCGGTCGGATGCCGGGGCGTGGGGTAAGTTCAATCTTTTTAAACTAAGTGCGCAACAACACAACAATTAAAAACGAAATAAGCCAGCGGCCAAATCGGATTAAAAAAACAGGGAATTTTCTGCAAAGTGCAGGAGTCGGATTGATTAAGGCGGCCGTTTTAAAGGTGCGGCTCTGACAATTAACAATCAGGTCTTTTCAGAAGACGAATAAGGAAAACAAACTATGAGCCTCATTCTTATCATTGTTCTGATCCTCCTGCTGGTCGGCGGCCTGCCGGTATTCCCGCACTCGCGTAACTGGGGTTATGGGCCGTCGGGTATTCTCGGTACGGTGCTGGTGGTGCTGTTGATTCTGTTGTTGCTGGGCAAGATATAACCCCCCAGCGTTAAAAAAGATGCAAAAAAAAGAGGCCTTGAAGAAGGCCTCTTTTTTATTGCCGGGCGATTAGTCCGGCTTGCCGTCTACCACGCCTGCGGTGTTATCCAGCAGGCTCTTGGTCGCGGTTTGCAGGAACGACTCAAGTTTCTGCTTGAGTTGCGCCTCATCCGCCGACTCGGGAATTACCTTGCCGGTCGGGTTGGCGCCCAGTTCGTATTGCCACAGTTTCGGTGGCATTTCCTTGGGCAGTACCAACACACGGTCGGCAGTGAGCAACGCCACGGTCTGGTCGCTGCCCGAGGGCTTGATCACGCCAAAGCCCTTGTCGCCTTCTGGCAAGTTGAGCAGGTCGCGGCCCCAGCACTGGTGGCGGGTTTCACCGCCCAGGCGGCCCATGATGATCGGCACGATGTCGATCTGCGTGCCCACGGTGTGGTCACGCACGCCGAACTTGTCCTGCACGCCCGGTGCGATCAGCAGCAGCGGCACGTTGAAGCGCCCCAGGTCCATTTCGGTGATCTGTTGCTCGTTACCGAAACCATGGTCGCCGACGATCACAAACAGGGTGTCCTTGAAGTACGGCTCCTTACGGGCCTTCTCGAAGAACTGGCCCAGGGCCCAGTCGGAGTAGCGCATGGCCGTCAAATGCTCGTTGAGACGGCCACGATCAGTCACCGGCTCGACCGGCAACGGCGTCGGCAAGGCGTACGGCGTGTGGTTGGACAGGGTTTGCAGCAGGGCGTAGAACGGCTTGCCGCCTTCGCGCGCCTTCAGCTCCTGCAGGCCTCGGTCGAACATGTCCTGGTCGGACACGCCCCAGGTCGGATCGGAGAACACCGGGTCGACGAAGTCATTGCGGCCAATGAAGTTGGTCATGCCCTGGTTGCTGAAGAAGCCCGACTGGTTGTCCCAGGCGAAGTCGCCGTTGTAGACATACACGTCGTCAAAATCACGGGCGCTGAGCAACTGCGGCAAGCCCGACAGCTTGTGGCTGCCTTCCGGGGTCTGCATCAGGTATTCGAAGCCTGGCAGGTTCGGGAAGCAGGCCATGGTGGCGAACATGCCCTGGTGGGTATGGGTGCCATTGGAGAAGAAACGGTCGAACAGCAGGCCTTCCTTGGTCAACTCGTCGAAGTACGGCGTGATTTTGCCGCCACTGCCCAGGGCGCCCACCGAGTGACCGGCGAAGCTTTCCATCAGGATCACCACGACGTTCTTGATCGGCAGGGTCTTCTCGGCCGGCGGCGTGAAGTCACGGCGCACGGCTGCAGTGTCGGTATCCACCAGTTTTTCGTCAGGCAGCACCAGCATGTCACGCACGGTCTGGGTCGCCAGCGGCTGCTCCAGGGTGGCTTTCCAGACGTTCTCACGGTGCTCGGAGAAGCGCGCCTTGGCTGCACCGATCAGCGACAACGTACCGTTGAGGCCCAGGTGGTTGGCGAAGTTCGAGTCGGTGGTGTACACGTCACCCCAACGCAGTGGCGGACCCTGGCGCAGGGTGCCACGCGCGGCGACCACGGCAATCAGCAGGCACACCACGAACACCGCGATGCGGCTGTACCACGGCGCGACCTGGCGGGTGCCGACGGTGCCACCGCTGAACGGGCCACGGGGGCGCGTCGCACGGTCAGCGCCCTTGAAGGCGATGCTCAGGATAAAGGTACCGACGGCCCAGCCCAGCAGGTAGCGCACCACCGGGAAACCGTACCAGAGCATGCTCATCACGGTTTTCGGGTCTTCCTTGACGTACTGGAAGACCAGGCCGTTAAGGCGTTGGTGGAACTCGCGGTAGAAGTCCATCTCCATCAGGCCAAGGAACAGCGCGATGCTGGAGACCACGGTCAGCCACAACCGGAAGAACCCACGGGCGGCCATGGCGCGCACGCTGAACAGGGCCAGGATCAGCGGGATGCTCAGGTACACCACCAGGCGCAAGTCCAGGCGCAGGCCATTGACGAACGCTTCAAGGAAGGTCGAGGCCGGGGTGTCGAGCATCATGTCGCTGTTGTATACCAACAGTCCCAGGCGCAGCAGGGAGAGCATCACCATCATGACCAGGGCGCAAAGCAGCGTGTAGGCCAGGTGGGACTTGACGGTCGGTTGCAGCAGACGAGTAGAAGCTCGCTGCTGATTCAGGGCGTCCGGGTTTGCCATGTTGTTTGAGGACCCATTGGAAGTTTAAGTGGCGAAAGAATGCAGCGGCGTCCTGCCCCGGCCAATAAAGGCTCAGGGTCCAGGGTATTACGCGGTGGGCAGATGGTGCCCGATCAACGTCGGCAACGCTATTGATTACTCATTGCACAGCGCTCCTGGCGGCACAGACGGGCCTTGGCAGGAAAATAAGCGAGGGAATTGTCTTGGATGAAGTGTGAAAATTTTGTGCAGCGAATATCTAGACACAAAAATCTACAGAACACGCCGCAAACAAATGTGGGAGCGAGCCTGCTCGCGATAGCGGTGTGTCAGCCAATCAATCTGGTACTGATACACCACTGTCGCGGGTAGGCGCGCTCCCACATTATTTATATGCTTGTGCCCGCAGAGGATCAGAGCCGCACGTTGCCCCGTGGCCCGGCGATGGCCCAGATAATCAGGCCCAATACCGGCAACAGCAGGATCAACAGGATCCACAACACTTTGGCCCCGGTGCTGGCGCCGCTTTTGAACACGTTGATGATCGCCCAGATATCCAGTGCCAGGATGATCAACCCGATCAGACCATTAAATGTGGAACCCATGGTGTCGCTCCTAAGTGAGGGCTTGCCTGTTTAGGATAGCCAGCCCTGGCCAGGGTTCCGTTTTATTTCAGACGTGGACGGCAATGCGCAGGGCTTCCAGGGACGGTTCGCCCTTGATCCCGACTTCGGCACACAATTCCAGCACCCGTGGCACGTCATTGCCATAGACCAGCACGGCCTGGATTTCGTCATCGAGCAACTGGCTGAAATTCATCAGGGTGTAGCCGCCGTTTTCCGGGTTCATGGCGCCGAGCTGGATCTGGATGCGATTAAGGGCCGTCAGCGCCTCGGTCTTGGCCAACTGCTTGGGCTTGAGGTTGAACGCAACGTCGGGACCAAAGGAGGCGACGATCTGGGCGAACAGGTCCTGGTAGGTGTCGGCCTGGAACAGCACCGTTTCCGGCAGGCTGCCGACCACAATCCACTCGCCCAGCGGGATGGGGAAGGTGTCGTCGTAGTTGATATCAGGGTTGGCCGCCAGGAACCCATCGGCATCGGCGTAGGCCTGGCTGGCCTCATCGGCGATCCGCACGATCTCGGCGTCGCCCAGGCAACCGGAACTGATTTTAGTGATGAGTTCGACGAGCGCGGTGTTCATGGGCGAATCCTGTGGCGAGGCTGATTTTGAGGGCGCAAAGCCTACACCAGTTTTTGCAACTGCGCCGTCGTATCCGCTGCCCCCATGGTCTGGGCCGCCACCAGGGCCGTTACCCCCTGGGCATCCGTGGCCTTGGGGTTGGCCCCTACGCTGATCAGGTACTCGACCATTTCGGTGCGATTGAACATCGCCGCCATCATCAGCGCCGTGCGGCCATCGGCAGAGGCGCCGTCAACCGGGGTGCCGCCTTCAATCAACGCCTTGACCACCGCCAGGTTGCCCTTGAACGCTGCACCGGCAATCGGCAGTTGGTTCTTGTCGTTGGCGATCTGCGGATCGGCCTTGAACTCCAGCAGCACTTTCACCGCCTCGGCGTGCCCGTGATAGGCGGACAACATCAACAAGGTATCGCCATTGTGATTGCGCAGATTCACCGGCAAGCCCTTGGCCAGCAGCGCAGCCAGCATGGCGGCATCACCGCGGCGGGCCACGTCGAAGACCTGCTCGGCAAATTCGGCGGCTTCTTCTTCGGTCATTTGTTTGGCTTGATCAGACATCTGCGGCTCCCTGTGGGGTGTGGCGTAAGGCCGTCAGTTTCCCGAGCAGCGCCCCGCCTGTCACCCCTTTTTTGCCGAAAGCCACGATAGCCAGGTTCTATCGATCCGCCCTAGTAGCGATATTTTCCACTCTGGATATCCGCCAGCACCTGCACGGTCACGGGCACATAGGTATCGCTGCCCGGTAACCAGGCGTAGAGCGGATCGTCCCCCACCTTGTGCGGGTCGAAGGCCTCTTCCTTAAGACGGACCTTCTGGTACTTAAAGGTGCCGGTGGTTTCCATCTTCACCTTGACCCGCAGGAACAGCGGCACCGCATAGGCCGGCATCTGGCTCTGGGCGAATTGCAGCAACGCCTGCATATCCAGGGTGGCCAGGGATTCGGACGGGGTAATCGCCGCCATCCCGGCGCGGCCATTGGTGTTGGCGATTTCCACGCCGTAGGCCACCGCCTCGGTGATCTGCGGGTGCTGCATAAAGATGTTTTCCACCTCGGTGGTGGAGACGTTCTCGCCCTTCCAGCGATAGGTATCGCCCAGGCGGTCCACGAACTGCGCATGGCCAAAGCCAATGCTGCGCAACAGATCGCCGGTGTTGAAGTAGCGGTCGCCCTTTTCGAACACGTCGCTCAAGACCACCTTGCGGTTTTTTTCCGGGTCGGTGTAGCCATCGAACGGCGCCTTGTCGTCGATCCTGGCCAGCAGCAGGCCCTGGCCGCCCTTCTGCACTTCACGCATAAAACCATTGCTGCCACGGATCGGCTCGCAAGTGTCGTGGGCGTAGTCCACCAGCGCCCAGTGCATCAGGGAAAAGCCGATGGTGTTGTCGAAATTCAGCACGTTGGTGAAGCCGATATTGCCGTCACTGGCGGCGTACAACTCGCAGATATGCCCCACACCAAAACGCTCCTTGAACGGCCCCCACACTCCCGGACGCAAGCCGTTGCCGATCATCTTCACCACTCGGTTGTCGCGGTCGCGTTCGCTGGGCGGCTGGTCCATCAGGTAGCGGCATAATTCGCCGACATAGCCCAGGGTGGTCGCGTTGAATTTGCGCACATCGTCCCAGAACTGGCTGGCGCTGAATTTGCGGCGGATGGCAAACCCCGACGCGCCGGCAATCGCCGAGCCCCAGCACACACAGAGCCCGGTGGCGTGGTACAGCGGCAGAGTGCAATAGACGACGTCCTCCGGCCCCATATCCAGGGCGATGGTGCCGAAGCTGGCCGAGGATTTCATCCAGCGCCCATGCTTGAAGATACCGGCCTTGGGCAAACCGGTGGTGCCGGAGGTGTAGATATAGAAGCACGGGTCGTTGAAGTAGATCTGTTGGCTGCTGGCCGGGTTATCCGTGGAACAGTCTGCGCTGGCGGCCATCAGGTCGATATAGCCCTGGGGCACAGGCGCCACCTGTTGATCGGCGACATACCAGGTGCGCTGCGGATCAATCGCCACCTGCTCACGTACCGCGTCGTAGGCGTCGACCAGTTCGGCGCCGACCACAATTGCCACCGGGTTGACCAGGGTCAGGCTATGCACCAGCACCGCCTGGGTCTGCGCGGTATTGAGCATGGCGCAGATGCCGCCGACCTTGGCCACCGCCAGCACGGTCAACAGCAGTTCGGGACGGTTTTCAATAAACAGCGCGACCACATCACCCTTGCCAATGCCCTGGGCCTGCAGATGATGGGCGATGCGATTGGCGTGCTGGTTGGCCTGGCGGTAGCTGAGCACCTGGTCGCCAAACAACAGCGCGGCGCCTTCGGGGTTGCGCTGGGTGGCCTGTTCGAAGGTCCAGCCCAGGCCGCACGGCTGGTCGGGGTCAGTGATATTGGCGACACGGATACCGCGCACCAACCGTGGCAGGGCCCGAACAATGGTCGGCACCTTACGCAACATCATGCCGAGGGTAATCATCTCGCTATGGGGATTGCTCATGCACAGAAGTCCTTTTTCTTATTATTCGTAGGGTCCACGGGCCTTCATGCGGTGTAGGACCATTCCTGAATGCCTTGCAGGAAAATACGCCAGCCATTCCTTGGCTGTACACGCGGGATTTGCAATGTTTTGTATCCCAGGCACCGGTGACGCACGATACCGTTCGTCATCGCCCAATAGCGCAAAATGCAGGATGCACGATGGCCATTCATGCATATTGCACGAAAGTGAAAAGTTCTATTTTTTGCAAGTCATTGATTTATATGGTTTTTATACAAATCGCGATACTGGCACAATCACTGCACCTATCACTCCATGCCGCACAACACGAGCCAATGGAGCCGATAGACATGAGCCTGATCCAAGATAAATTCGCTTCTGTATTCTCCGCCTACGACGTCACCACCCAGGCGCGCCCTGACGGTGGGATCCTGCTGACCCTGCGCAACACCGAGGGCAAGCAGATCAAACGCTCGATCTCGTACCAGCAGCTGCACACTGCCGACCAACTGACCTGGGTCATCAGCGCTATCCGCCGCGACCTGGCAGAACAAGCCAGCGAGTTGCCGCAGATTTCGATGTTGCAAAGCCAGCACCGCTTTGCCCTGCCGACCTACCATTCGGCATAAGTACCACTGCGTTTCCCAGGGCCGTGAAGCCGTTGCGCTTCACGGCCCTTTTTTATCCGCACAACCCGCGCCTGATCGCTTCACTCACCGCCTGGACCCGGTTATTGACGTGCAACTTGCCGTAGATATTGCGCAGGTGAAACTTCACCGTGGCCTGTGAGACACAGCGGATCCGGCTGATCTCCCACACTGTCTTGCCCTCCGTGGCCCAGCGCAGTATTTCCAACTCCTTGGCCGTCAGCGGCTTATCCGGCAACAACTGTGCGTCGCCTGCCCTGTCGTCGCACGCCTGCTCACAAACATCTGTTGCCACACTGACCGCCGGCCCAGGTACGGATGGGGTGGGCTCCTCTGGACTGCTCATGCTGCCTCTCCCTTTCGTAGTGGTTTGCACTGTCAATATTCGGACAACTCCTATTGACAGATAGGTACACAGCGACGGGAGAGTTACATAAAGCCAAGGGTTAACACATCGACCCTCAGACAAATAGCTGGAACTTACAAACTATAGAGTCCATTCCCACAAACTTATCCAACTTGAGCATATTGAATAAGTTTGCGGATAGTGAACTAAGGTCAATCATCCAGCCCCGGGAAACCTTGGGCGATCCCGCTGCCGGTCACTTGCGCCTCAGCCCCGGACGCCGTCTGGAACAGACTGATCGCGACCACACGCGGCTCCTCCCCCAGGTCAAACCAGCGTGGCATGCCGGCCGGTATGCGCAGCAGGTCGTGTTTTTCGCAGAGCACCGTGTAGACATAGTCGCCGATATGCAGGCCGAGCAAACCACGGCCGGCGGCGAACAAGCGGATCTCATCAGCCCCGTGGTAATGCTCATCGCGCAAACCTGCGGCAAGGGCAGCCTTTTGCGGGTGCTCGCGGTTCACGCTCAACACTTGCACCTGCGCGTAGCCCTGTGCCGTCATCCAGCTGTCAATTTGCGCTTGGTACGCCGCCGTCACTTCGGCGGCACTGGCGCCGGCCTCGACACGGGTGCTGGCCTGCCAGCGTTCGAAGCCCACGCCCTGCTCGGCCAGGGTCGAGGCAATATCGTCAGCGTGGGTCAAGACCTTGTTCGGGGTGTCCGGGGTAGAAAGGTGATAAACGCAAAGAATGCTCATAAAAGGGGTCCTCGGGCGGTAAGAGTCTGCAGATGATGGGCCGGGCTCACGGCTGTTCCTCGGGCAAGCGCAGCGCCATGATCAACGCGGCGGCCAGGGCCGCGAGGCTGGCGATACTGAAGGTCAGGGTCGGCCCCAACTGATTCCAGCTGTACCCGGAATACAAGGCGCCGAGCGCGCCGCCGGTGCCGGCCAGCGCCGCATACAGGGCCTGGCCCTGGCCTTGCTGGCGCGCACCGAAGCTGCGCTGCACAAATTGAATGGCCGCCGCATGAAAGCTGCCAAAGGTCGCGGCATGCAGCACCTGGGCGAGCAACAGCACCCACAGGAATTCGGCGAACGACCCCAGCAACAGCCAGCGTAACGCGGCCAACAGGAAACTGGCCACCAGCACCCGGCGCACCGAGAAGCGCGTGAGAATCCGGCTCATGGCCATGAACATCAACACTTCCGCCACCACACCCAAGGCCCACAGCAAGCCGATCACACCGCGGCTGCAACCGAGGTTTTCCAGGTGCAGGGTGAGGAAGGTGTAGTACGGGCCGTGGCTCATTTGCATCAACGCGACACAGGCATAAAACGCCAGCACGCCAGGGCTGCGCAGTTGCCGCAGGAAGCCGTCGCCGGCACCGCGACCACCGGTGGCAACCGGCTGGGCATTGGGCACCCACATGCTGGCCCCGATGATGCCGGCCATGATCAACACGATCGCCACCGGGTAGATATCCAGGCTCAGGGCCTCGAACAGGCGCCCCAGGGCGACGACCGCGAGGATAAACCCGACGGAGCCCCACAAGCGAACCTGGCTGTAGCGCGAGGTCTGACCTTGCAGGTGCGCCAGGGTGATGACCTCGAACTGCGGCAGCACCGCATGCCAGAAGAACGCGTGCAGGGCCATCACCAACGCCAGCCAGGCATAGCTCTGGCTGACAAAGATCAGCGAAAAACTGAGCAGCGTGCACACCGCGCCAAACCGCACGATGGCCAGGCGCCGCCCGGTGTAGTCACCCAGCCAGCCCCAGATATTGGGGGCCACGCAGCGCATCAGCATCGGGATTGCGACCAACTCGCCAATGCGCGCGCTGGAGAACCCCAGATGATGAAAGTACAGCGCCAGGAACGGCGCCGTCGCCCCCAGCAGGGCGAAATAGAACAGATAGAAGCTGGAAAGTCGCCAGTACGGGAGCGCTGTCACGGTCAGACCGTCACAGCTGGCCCAGCACCGGAGTAGTCACGCGCACATCGGCATTCTGCCCACGGTGCCGCAGCAGATGGTCCATCAGCACAATGGCCATCATTGCTTCGGCAATCGGCGTGGCGCGGATGCCGACGCACGGGTCATGGCGGCCCTTGGTAATCACATCCACCGGGTTGCCATGCACATCAATCGAACGCCCCGGCGTGGTGATGCTCGAGGTCGGCTTGAGTGCCAGGTGCGCCACAATCGGCTGGCCGGACGAGATACCGCCGAGAATGCCGCCCGCATTGTTGCTGACAAAACCTTCGGGGGTCAACTCATCGCGGTGCTCGGTGCCACGCTGGGCGACACAGGCGAAGCCGGCGCCGATTTCCACGCCCTTGACCGCGTTGATGCTCATCAGCGCGTGGGCCAGTTCGGCGTCCAGGCGGTCGAAAATCGGCTCGCCCAGGCCCGGCATCACCCCTTCGGCGACCACGGTGATCTTCGCGCCCACCGAATCCTGGTCGCGGCGCAACTGGTCCATATAGGCTTCCAGTTCCGGCACCTTGTCCGGGTCGGGGCTGAAGAAAGCATTGTCTTGCACGCTGTCCCAGGTCTTGAACGGGATTTCGATCGGGCCCAGTTGGCTCATATAGCCACGAATCAGGATGCCCTGGGTTGCCAGGTACTTCTTGGCAATGGCTCCGGCGGCCACGCGCATCGCGGTTTCCCGCGCCGAACTGCGGCCACCGCCACGGTAATCGCGCTCACCGTATTTATGGTGGTAGGTGTAGTCGGCGTGGGCCGGGCGGAACAGATCCTTGATCGCCGAGTAGTCCTTGGACTTCTGGTCAGTGTTGCGGATCAGCAGGCCGATGGCGCAACCGGTAGTGCGACCCTCGAACACGCCGGAGAGGATCTCGACTTCGTCGGGCTCCTGGCGCTGGGTGGTGTGGCGGCTAGTGCCGGGCTTGCGGCGGTCGAGGTCGCGCTGCAGGTCGTCCAGGGACAGCTCAAGGCCGGGCGGGCAGCCGTCGACAATGGCGACCAACGCCGGACCATGGCTTTCGCCCGCGGTGGTGACAGTGAACAGCTTGCCGTAGGTATTGCCGGACATGCAGAGCGCTCCGTGAAATCAGTTGAATCAACTCAACCGTGATAACTAAGCGCGCCAGTATACGCAGGCTCACCCAGTAGTTCATCCTCGAAACCTTCCCGGTAGACGTTGGTCCAACCGGCACCTTCCTCATGATGGCGCGATGATGCTGCGAGTTTTGCTGTTTACCCTCACCCTGTTCTGTAGCGTCGCCCACGCCGCCAGCCCTGTCGTACTGCAACGGCCCATCAGCCTGGACACCGGCAGCGGCGAGCTGTTTGGCTCATTACTGCTGCCGCAATCCGACAAACCCGTGCCTGTAGTGCTGATCATTGCGGGCTCCGGCCCCACCGACCGCAACGGCAACAGTGCCGAAGGCGCGCGCAATGACAGCCTCAAGCGCCTGGCCTGGGTGCTGGCGCGCCATAACATTGCCAGCGTGCGCTACGACAAACGCGGCGTGGCCGCCAGCCTCAAGGCCACGCCAGACGAGCGCAACCTGACGCTGGACGCCTATGTGGCCGACGCCGTGGCCTGGGGCAAATCGCTCAAGGCCGATCCGCGCTTCGGGCGCCTGGTGGTGTTGGGGCACAGTGAAGGCGCGTTGGTGGCTGCCCTCGCCGCCCCTGAACTCAACCCCGACGGGGTGATTTCCCTGTCCGGCAGCGCCCGCCCGGTGGACCAGGTGATTCGCCAGCAATTGGCGGATCACCTGCCGCCGGCCCTGCTGCTGCGCAGCAACCAGATCCTCGACCGGCTCAAGGCCGGCCAGGTGGATGCCGATGTACCGGGCCCGCTGCAGGGTATTTTCCGTCCCAGCGTGCAGCCGTACCTGATCAGCCTGTTTCGTGCGGACCCCGCAGCGGCGTTCGCCCGCCTGACGATGCCGGCCCTGATTGTCCAGGGCACCACCGACCTGCAAGTAGGGGTCGCCGATGCCCAGAAGCTCAAGCAGGCCAAACCCGACGCCGAACTGGCGGTGATTCCCGGCATGAACCACGTCATGCGCATCGTGCCCAACGAGGTGAAGCAGCAGTTGAGCTCCTACAACAATCCACAATTGCCCCTCGCCGATGCGCTGGGTAGGCGTCTGGTTGGCTTTATCGACGGACTTCGCCACCGATAACCCACTATTTACCCTCCAGTCCTGGAAAGAACGGCCGATAAGCACAAGGTCGACAGCAAAAAGCCTGTCGACTAGCTGGGCTTGGACAGGATCGCGCCGAATGACGAACACCGAAGCAGTACCACAACCTCCCGCCGAAACCACCGCCGACACCGAAGCGGCGGCTGCAGCTGCGCTGCCGTGGGCAGAGGTTGAGGCCGAACACTTCAAAATGCTGCGCCTGGCGCCTTTGGCCACCGACCGCGCAACCGGCGCCCGCCCCTTGCGCTTTGTGCAGTTTGGCTACGCCGAGCGCAACAACAAGGACCACAGCCTGTTGCGCATGGTCATCCAGTTGCCTGCCCAACGGGTGCGGCGCGAACAGAATCACCTGGATGTGTGGGTCGATCATGCCACCCACCGCGTGCACTTCGGCCCAAGCAACAGCCTGGAAATCGAACCCGCGAACCGAGGCCTTGGCCGCTTCCTGGTAGCCCAGGGCGCTGCGTGGGCAAAAAAGAAGTGGTCGCACTATCGCGTCGACGGCGTCGACCTGGCGAACAAGGACGCGCTGAACGAAGCCACGCGCCTGCGTCGCGACCACTTTTTGCGGATCCAGGGTTTTGATGTGGCCTATGCCGATGTCCAGCACCTGAAAGGCCATGTGCAGCCGGGCAAGGTCAGCGAAGTGCTGGACAGCTGGAACACCGAGAAGGTGCAGTTCGTGGAAATCCTCGAAGCGGCGCAAATGCTGCAACAGGCCGAACAAAACCTGGCCGAGCAGGAAGTGAAGCTGCGCCACGAGGAAGAAAAGGTCATCAAGTTCAAGCGCGAGGACAGCGGCTTGCGCTTCACCATCACCTGCCTGGTGGCGTTTACCGTGTTCCAGGCGGGATTATTGATCTGGATTGCGACGCATCGCTGACCACTCGATTTCACTGAACAATACAAATCAAATGTGGGAGCGGGCTTGCTCGCGAAAGCAGCGGATCAGTCGGTACATGTATTGACTGATCCATCGCTTTCGCGAGCAAGCCCGCTCCCACATTCAGTTCCGCCTGATCAGACGCGAGAGGCAAACACCGCCTGATGGGCCCGGCACTGCTCCGCCGTCAGCATGAATACGCCGTGCCCGCCGTTCTGGAATTCCAGCCAGGCAAAATCCACTTCCGGGTACAGCGCTTCAACGTGCACCTGGCTGTTGCCCACTTCGACAATCAGCAAGCCCTTCTCGGTCAGATGATCGGCCGCCTCGGCCAACATCCGGCGCACCAGGTTCAAGCCATCGTCACCGCAGGCCAGGCCCAATTCGGGTTCGTGCTGGTATTCATCGGGCATGTCGGCAAAGTCTTCGGCATCGACATACGGCGGGTTGGACACAATCAGGTCAAAACGCTGGCCGGGCAAACCGTCGAAGCCGTCACCCTGCACGGTGTACACGCGCTCGTCGGCGCCATGGCGCTCGATGTTCTGGTTGGCCACTTCCAGTGCTTCGAAGGACAAGTCCCCCAGCACCACTTCGGCTTCCTGGAACTCGTAGGCGCAGGCGATGCCGATGCAACCGGAGCCGGTGCACAGGTCAAGGATGCGCGCCGGCGGCTGGGCCAGCCAGGGTTCAAAGCGGTTTTCGATCAACTCGCCAATCGGTGAGCGCGGGATCAGCACGCGCTCGTCGACGATAAACGACATGCCGCAGAACCAGGCTTCTTTCAACAGGTAGGCAGTGGGCACGCGCTCGTGGATACGGCGATGCAGCAGACGCTGTACGTGGGAAATCTCTTCTTCTTCGAGGTTGCAGTCCAGGTAGCTGTCGGCAATTTCCCAAGGCAGGTGCAGTGCACCCAGTACCAATTGCCGGGCTTCGTCCCAGGCATTGTCCGTACCATGGCCAAAAAACAGGTCTTCCCCATGGAAACGGCTGACAGCCCAACGGATATGGTCGCGCAAGGTGCGCAGGCGGGAAGTGATCACGGGGGCAAGCTCCAGGAAAAAACGACTGGCAATTCTAACAGCCTTAAGCTGTACGGACGATGTATGAAAAACTGCGACGGCGCGTCAGACTCAACCTGATTCAAGGTTTTTCTGTTATACCGCTGTCCCTCTTGACATGGCTGTAGGCCAACAACGGCGCACCTTACGTTAGTAGCGATTCACAGAACCGCTCAGCCAGAGGACAATGTCGCAAAAGCCCCACTCACAGGAGCCCCAGAATGTCCGTTCCAAAGACGATGTTTCAACTCAGCGGTCGCGGTTACGCACCGGCCAATTTGAGCCACGCGACCCTTGTGATCATCGATGCCCAGAAAGAATATTTGAGCGGCCCGCTCGCCCTGTCGGGCATGGACGCCGCCGTGGAAAACATCAAGCAACTGAGTGCTGCCGCCCGCAAGGCCGGGCGCCCGATCGTGCATGTCCGTCACCTGGGCACCGTCGGCGGCCTGTTCGACCCCCAGGGCGAGCGCGGCGAATTCATCCCCGGCCTGGAGCCGCACGATGACGAAACCATCATCGGCAAGCTGCTGCCCAGCGCTTTCCACGGCACGCAGCTGGAAAAAACCCTGCAGGAGCTGGGCTCCCTGGACTTGATCGTCTGTGGTTTCATGAGCCACTCCAGCGTCAGCACCACGGTGCGCGCAGCGAAGAACCTGGGCTTTCGTTGCACCCTGGTGGAAGACGCCTGCGCCACCCGCGACCTGCCTTACAAGGGCGGCATCCTCAGCGCCGAACATGTGCAGCAAACGGAAATGGCCATCATGGCCGACAACTTCGCCACCCTCGCCTTGACCCAAGATCTGATCTGATCGCCCTGTTGATGAGCGGCGCGGCCACCTCAGGCCCCGCTCATCCGCTAAAGCCTGTCATTTACCGCAATTGCCTCCCAGCCCGGAACAAGTTGTTTATCTTCCGGTCGAAGGGCCGATACCCTGGAGGAAAGGTCGGAATGAAGATATCCGATGGTTTTGACGCTCGTCGCTTGCGCCCCAAGGGCCCGAGCAACTGGCGTCTGCGCCTGGGCGTAGCGTTTGCTGCGTTGCTCGCGCTGTTTGGCTTGCTGCTTTCGTTGGCGGGTGCAGCCGCGCTGCTGGGCCATTCGCCCGCGCTCGGCGAGCTCAATACCAGCCCCGGCGGCGCGGCGCTGCTGTTGGCCGGCGGGATGTTGATCCTGTGGCTGGGAATTTGGTGGTGGCGCCGTTGCCGGCGCCGTATGCACCAGCCGCTGTCGCTGAACATCGCCTCGCACCTGATGAAAAAGCACGATTGAGGGAACACTGATAGCGTTTTGTCCCGCATCAACCGCCTCGATTTGGGTAAACTGCCCGCCCTTCGCGGAGGCTGACATGCAAGACGACGATTTTTCCCTGTTCAAAAACGAGCTGCGCGGTGTCAAGCCGATCAAGCACGACCGTGCCGACACCGGCAAACCCAAGACCGACCGCGCACAGATCGCCAAGCTGCGCCAGGCGGCCACGGTGCGTACGGATGCCACCACGGTGGACGGTCTGTCGGACCAGTTCGTGATTGACGTCGGCCCCGAGGACGAGTTGATGTGGTCCCGCGACGGGGTCCAGGAAAGCCAGGTGCGCAAGCTCAAGGCCGGACAGATTCCCTTCGAAGGCAGCCTCGACCTGCACGGCATGACTGTGGAAAAGGCCCGGGAAACCCTCTGGGCCTTCCTGGCCGAAGCCACCAAGTTCGAAATCCGCTGCGTGCGCGTGACCCACGGCAAGGCCGTGCGCCTGGACGGCAAGCGCCCGATGATCAAAAGCCACGTCAACACCTGGTTGCGCCAGCACACCCAAGTGCTCGGTTTCACCTCCTGCCAACCGCGCCATGGCGGTGCCGGGGCAGTGTATGTGATGCTCAAGCGCACGATGCTCGAAGGGCGTGACGAGTAACCCACGCTTGCAGCGATCTGCCGGCCACCGTACCCTTGCACTTTGCGAAAATCCCACAGGTAGTTTCATGTCCCTGGAACAGAATTACACAGCGATTTTCAATGGGTAGTGGTAAGTAGTAAAAGCCAATGAATCCGGGGGTTTGCTCCCTCAGAAACACCCGGATTTACCCTGGCAAACACGGTCATTGGTACAAAAAGTGGTACAAGATTAATCCCCTCCCCCGGCGTCCTGCCGACCGAACACCAAACCAAAATCCCCTACAGCTCGTCGCCTCACATCGCACAACCTGCAAACCTCGATTACTGTATGCGCATACAGTATTCGGATTGCCCCACAATGAACATCGACGAAGACACCTCGACGTGGCTTGGGTGCCCTACGCCCCTGGAAATGTACAAACACCAGTGCGCGCTACTCGAGGACGAGCTCACAACCGCCTATCGCCTGCTGAGCAAGGCAAGGGCGAACGTTGCGGGCCTGGTCCAGATGAATGACCTGCTCGCCACCGGAAAAGCGTCGGCAGAGACGGCACTGAGGGACGCCCTTGAGCGCATATCGGCGATGGGCAATGACCAGACTGACAAGAGAAGCTTTCGAAGCGTCGACCTGGTGACCGATCAACGCGACCATCTCTTCAGGGAGAATCAGCGGCTGCTGCTGGAGTTGAAAGTATTGAGGGGGCCACAGCCCTGACATACGCCTGGCACGCCCGCAGCGCGATCAATCCTTGGTCGCCGGCATCGGTGATGGCGACAATTCGTTGAGCATGCGCTGGGTCAAGTTGGGCTCGACGGGCTCCATGAACCACGCCGACGGCGCCGGAGGCGGCAGGCACGTTGCAGCCACTGGCTGAATCCGTGGCGTCGAGAAGGACTGACAGCCGCAAATCAGTAGTAGCAAGGCGGTCAAGCAGGCGGGCCTGGTTGCGTTGAGCATCGGAAAGTTCTCGGGTGTGTTGTTGATCGGAGGTGGCCAGCGTCTTCTCCAGGCCCAGGCGCCTGTCCTGCTCGTCGCGCACTTGCTTGATGGCCACCGCGCTGATCCTGTCCAGCTCGTCCTGGTGCAGGCCGGCCTGCTCGGCCAGCGTCTTGCCAGTGCGCCACTCCTGAACCTGCCAGGTGACGCCGGCGGCGCTGGCCATCAGCGCTAGGATCAGCACCACCGGCCCGGCCAGCCTCTGTACGGGCGTCATCACGGCACGTCCTTGAAAAAGATGTGGTGCCCCAGGCGCAGCGTTTGCTTGGCCTTCGCCGCCCAGGCCGGGGCCTTGGGCATCGTGGTTGCGTAGTAGTGCGTGGCCCCGCCGGTTGGATCCGGTACCGCACCGGCCATCACCTGGTCAGCAGCACGCTGGGCCTGGGCGAGTTGCGCGGCCGGGATCGGCTTCGCACCGCTGAGGTAGGCGTAGTTCGAGTCGTTCTGGTTCCAGCAGCTGAACTGCCATGGCTTCAGGCACACGCCGGCGTAGCCTTCGCCCCACCAGGACTTGGCCTTGCCGTCGAACACGCGGTTGCGGATGGTCCAGGCCACGGCGATCTGGCCGTCCAGGCCTTCACCACGGGCTTCACCCCATAGCGTGCGCGCCAGGATGTCCCGGTCTTTATCGGAAGTGGTCATGCTTTTCTCCAGGCAAAAATAAACCCGCTCAATGACGGGCACAAAATCTCAAATGTGGCAGTTATCACTTATCTGACGTTCGATACTTACACGCCCGGCGTTCTCTTGTAGAATCCGGGCCATTAATAATTTACCCCCGGCTGCACCGGAGAAAGGGAATTCATGAAACACAAAAACTGGAGAGCAATTATGATCAACAGCAAAGGACCTTTGAGGATCCTTAGGTGCCTGGACTTGCGCCTATCCCTTGCGCTATGCCTCATCCTTGCCGTAATTTCCACTCTTTCAATATATCCATTTATTGCTACCGCCGATGGACTTGCAAGAATTGCATCTGCCGTGTCTTCCGGAGGTGGATTTACTGTTCTGCCTCCGATGCAGTCATATTTTATGAAGGCGTCGATTTGGCTTGTTGGAGGGCTGGGGCTTTACACGTTGTTCCAGGTTTTTTCTTTTTACGCCGCGACAGCAATAACCTATAAATTCTTGTTAAATGACTTCCCGCCTGCTACTGCATTTTTTTCCTCAATATTGACAATTACAACTCCAATGTTTTTTGTTTTTCCCGCTATTATTACTGACTCAGCATTGGTATTTACTTGCATTGCATTAATTGGAGTTATGATAAGCGCTATAGAGCCAATGAAGCTAAATAAGATCTCCAGCTTTTTTGCACTCACAATTCTGCTTTGCATTCTATTTGGGATGCGACTCAATTCAATAGCAGTGGCACCTGTAATTGTTATTTTGATTTTACTATTTGCTAAATCATTTAAGTGGCATGCCATTGCAGCAATCATTATATCTACTGCGTTCGTATTTTACATAAACAGCGATCTCAGGAAAAACTCAAGACCTGAAGCCCTGGGTATGGCCTGGGAGATAGTGGCTATTGCCAAAAGCCAGCCAGGTGAAGAGCGGCTAAAGCACTCTCTAGATTTTTGCGGAAGTACTGAGGGAGCTATAGAGAAATATAACGAACGGTACCTGAATGCCGTTTTTTGGGATGGCGCCCCGCCTCTACCAGTGACCTGCATAACCTCTGTGGAGGGCAGCGCCAAAGTAAAAGCCGTATACTTTTCAATGATTAAAAGCCAGCCATTGGACTGGGCATTGATGAAGCTTTCTTTTTGGGCTCGCGTATATGGCATGACAGCCCCCCTGGAAAGCATTAAAAGGGGTATTCACGACGTTGACGAGAAAACCATTGAGTGGGGCGGAAGAAACACTACTCAGCAGGCGTCTATGCGTGAATACTTCTTCAATGGAGCTGAAAGTCTTGGCTCTTTAGTTTACCGACCTTTCGTAAGTGTACTGCTATCAATGCTGTGCCTTGTGTTCATTTTTGACAAAAAGATTTTCCCTCGCTTTTTCTGCATCTGGGCGATTGCCAACGCTTATTACGCTGGCTTCTTGATTTCCGCACAATCGATGGAATTCAGGTATTTCGCGCCAACCTTCTATGTGAATTGCATAATAATTGTTTCATTGATAGCATATTCTGTTGCAAGGCTCTATAGAGTAGCCAGTAAGAAAAGTGGCGAGGCCATCCAATAAAAATGGATATCGCGGGGATGCCAACATTATGGCAGCCCCTTGCACTCTCCAATTAATTCACCATGTATTTACTTTGACTTTTCAACAGTAAATGTAAATGCAGTATAAAACGCATTGCAGTGATTACTGCGGATCAGTATTTGCAAGGCCAAGTCGTCATGAGTAATCACCCGTAACGCACGGAAATGCACCCGTTGGTTCCAGAAGTGGTCCCAGCGGGTATTTTCCGGCCTATGCAAAAATTGCATAACCCCATCCCCGGCGTCCTGCCGACCGAACACAACTCCTTAATTTACAGCTTTACTTCAATAGCGGCTCCCACGTTTAATTCGCGTGGGCGCTGGCGGGTAGCAGGACAGCATGCACGCTTAGCTATCCACCAGTGACCCTCTCATTTTCGTGCGATCAATCAGTTGCAATGGTTGACAGCTCGACCAAATCGCTCCGAAGCTTGGTTGACAAAACCCCGAATTCGCCATAATGGGACTTTCTAGGAAGAATTCCTGATAACGGAATTAGGTCCAAGCAGGCCGCATCATCTTTTGTGATATCTTCCCGCCACGCCCGCTTTCATTGAGGGATAGGCTTTGCTTTTTGTGCGTGTTAGTTTTCGCGACCGCGAATGTAGGTCTGAGTCGTCATTATTCTTAAAGCGGATTTTCAGCTCAGTTTTATTCTTTTTGAGTTGAGGCCTACCGGCAGGCGCCAGACGCTGCAACAAGCTCTCGCTCGTACCCGATCCGCTGTCGACGCTCGGCCAGCAGCGCACGGACCTTCAGCTCCACGCTGTCAGATTTCTTCAAGCTCGCTGTAGCCCAAGGCGGCACTGCAACCTCCTGCGTCTTGCACGGAACCAGCACCGGCACCTCCACCCGAACAGTGCGCACCTCGGGCTCTCGCGTTCCGCACCCTGCCAGCACAAAACACAAAGCGACCATCATTACACCAGGTGTAAAGCCGGTAGTCCGCCTCATAATCCCAACTCCTGATCAATGATCAATGCTGCTGCCTGGGTTGGATCGCCGCCGGTTCGCTCTTGCAATAACCGGTTTGCTGCGGCGTAGTCAGGCTTGGCCAACTCTCTAGCACCTGCCTGAGCCTGAGCCGCCAGTGCCTCCCGCTCATTGCCAGCCAGCACCAGCTCGCCGAGCTTCCTGCCCTGCTCGCCCGCCAGCGCTTCCAGATTGTTGCGCGCCGACTGAGCGCTGGCCAGGCTGGTGTTCGCGGTGTCGAGTAGCGGCCGGTAATGCCGGGTAGCCAGCCACACACCACCACAAGCGCCTAAGACCAGCAAAAGGATCATCGCCGATCCCAGGCAAGCCAGCTTCTGTCCGGGCGTCATGCGAGCACCTTCTGTGCCTGGGCGTAAAGCCGCTGGCGATCCTCAAGGCCATTGACCCCTCCATTGACCCGGCGGGTGATCTTCACGAACTCGCCCTTATCCGCCAGGGTGTTCAGGCCTTTCGTCGACCAGAACCAAGCCGCCGACATTGCAGCGTGCTGCGGCTGCTCCAGAAGCTCAGGCTGATTGATCAGGTCCAGGCCCAAGGCCTCACCGCACGCCGCGCAATTGGCCCGGCCAGTGATCTGGACAAGCCCCCGGCCACGGTACTTTGAGCCATCCCCTTTAACGGTGTTGCCCAGGTCAGCACGGCCTTCATATCCGGCCTGCTGCGCCGTGGGGCCCCAGATCTCCCGCACATAGCGCAACTGGCCCGACTCATGCCCGACCTGGGCGATGAACGCCGCAATGCGAGCAATGGTGACAATTCCGTATTTGCTCATGGCCGTGTTCAGCACAGGAACAAAAACGCCGGCTTGGCGGCCGGCGTTCGGGAGAATCCGCAGCAACTGCTGCTCGGTGATTGGCATAGCTCTCTCCTGGCAAAAATAAACCCGCTCAATGGCGGGTGTGGTCGACTACGGCGCCGATGCTACGGCGCGGCGGGCCAATCAATAGCGAGCGGGTAGCCTTCCTGATCAGGCACGCGGTTCAGGGCCACGCGGTATTTCTTCCAGGCCTTGAGGGTCGCCAACTCTGCCTCGGTCCCTTCATCGATATCGACGGCGTCCTGAAGTGGCGCGATTGCGTAATCCGCCTCGGCTCGCAAGTGCGCGATCTGGGTTTGTGCAGCCACCACAGGATCAAGCTCCGGCGACGGCAGCTCTTCCTGCGGGGGAATATCCGGCACCAGGATGTGCAGCGTGATCATGACCTTCAGATCGTACGGCTCGCCCTCTTTGGTCACGGTGACCGTGAGCAGGTCGTCCTCAAACGAGATGTTCACCTCGGCGGGATTGTCCGAGGGGTGAAGCCCGTAACCCCATCCCTGATCGAGCGGCGGGAATGGGACCATTCCCTGGGTGCCGGCGACACAATATACGCCCACGCCCTTGCGATAACAGGTCACATCCGCCCCGCCGAGCGAGGCGAAATCGAACTTTTCGCCCGCGCCAGTAACGTTTATTGCTGCTCTTGCCATGTTCAGATCGCCCTTAGTGTATTGTCGGCCATGCGGATGGTGTTGCCGGTGTGGTACACCCTCACCCATGGAAGGAACCCGTTATAGGAAGAACGAAACAGAAGCTGGTTGTCGCCGTTGTAAACAATCAACTGGGCGCCTACACGACCTCCCCGCCTCAGGTTTATGCCGGTTGCATTGATCGATTCTCCGGTACCGCCTGGATACCCCGCATTTCCGGCAATGAATGCTCCGCCGAAATTGTCGTATGCATCATTCCAGTCGGTGATCAGAACGCTATCTGCCCCAAC
>NZ_JAAQWS010000033.1:0-46487 GCF_012985645.1 Pseudomonas sp. WS 5410
TCGATTACATTGAGGCGTTTTACAACCGAACGCGTCGTCACAGTCACCTGGGCGGCGTCAGTCCTGAGGCCTTTGAAAGTGCCTCACTTTGAGGCTGGAAAATGTCTACGGAAACGGGGGTAGTCCATTTTAAGCGGGTCTTTCATGCAGCCACAACGCCGTTCCTACTCCAAGTCCTTCAAGGCCCTAGTCATCCAAGAGTGCGCCCAGCCCGGGGCCTCGATTGCCAGCGTTGCGCTGAGCCATAGCCTCAACGCGAAACTCGTCCTTAAATGGATTCGATTGCAAACGCAGAAAACCATGGCGCTGCAACCTGCTTTCATTCCGCTGCCCTTGCAGCTAGCCGGAGCAAATTCGCAAGCCGTGTCATCGACTAGGCGCCTCCAGCTTGATCGGAGAGGAATCTACATCAAGCACTCATACAACGCGCGTTCTTGGGTTTGTACTGCACGATTTGAAGCATCTCGAACGACAAGGCTTGATCACGCGAGCAAAAAATCTGAAGACTGGTCGCCATTTCACCAGCAGCTCGGTGGAAAATGCCAAAGCACAGCTTGAGAACATGATCTCGCTCAAGCGTTTTTCAGCTCAGCTCGGCATGACTCCAAAGACGTTCTCCAGGCGATTTATCCAAAGCGACTTTCTGGAGTACCTCCGCATAGGGAGTAAAACCCTAATATCCATAGAGCAAATCCGTCGAGTGCAAGAGCACAGCGAGCTATTCATAAGCTTCTGCGAAGCGGATGAAATCGTAGGCGCTTCAATCGGCCACAGCGCCAACCTTGTAAGACAGAAAAGGCTTAATCCCGTACACCTGCATGAAACCGGCTACGTTTCTACAATTCGCCTTTTGCGCCGACATGATGTTATCGAAATAAAATAACCCCCTCCTACGCAAAAACCAGTAATGTTCTGCCATTTATTTTCGGGACCACCGTTTCGCGGGCCAATGACGATGAGCTCATAGTCGCAGCGTGAAAAAGCCCTGGGGTCGCACCCGGGGCTTTTTTATGGCCGCCGGTTTGCCATTTCTTGAAGTACATCACCTCAAACACCTGGCCCGTAAGGGTTCGGATCGCATCTCCAATGCTGTAGCCTTGTGCCCCAATTGCCATCAGCGTTGTCACCGGTCGAGCGACCGGGATGATTTCACTGCGGGGTTTTACTCGAGAATCAGCAGATTGATACCGGAGTAGACTCCTGCGGTCACAGCTTATGCATTCCAAAAAAATAGTAGATAGGACCGAGGCCACCCCGTGAACCCAGACATGCTAGAAGCCGGCCCCGTGGGCGCCAAGGTACTTTCAGTGTTCGACTTCGACGGCACCCTGACCCGCCACGACAGTTTTGTGCCGTTTCTCAAGTTTGCTTTCGGCAAGCAGGAATTCAATCGCCGGATGCTCAAGCTGGCGCTGCCGGGCTTGCGCTTTCTGGTGCGCCGGATGAGCCGTGATGAGCTCAAGGCGCAGTTGATTCGCACCTTTATGACCGGTGTAGAGAAGGCCTGGGTGCAGCGCAAAGCCGAAGAATACTGCCAGGCTTATTGGAACAAGCTGATGCGCCCTGCCGGTTTGCAGTCGGTGGCCGATGAAATTGGCTCCGGTGCCGAAGTGACGTTGTGTTCGGCTTCGCCGGCAATCGTGTTGCAACCTTTTGCCGATCGCCTGGGAATCAAACTGATCGGGACCGAGCTTGAGGTGGTCGATGGGGTGTTGAGTGGGCGCCTTACGGGCAACAACTGCCGTTGTGAGAACAAGGTGTTGCGGCTTGAAGCGGTGTATGGCGACCTGGGTGAGTATCGGCTCAGGGCCTGGGGTGACACGCGCGGGGATCGCGAGTTGCTGGCGGCGGCGCAAGATGCGCATTGGCGGCATTTTCATTCGGCCAAGCGCCGAGGCAAACCGAAGCCGTAAGCCGCTTGGAACCAGCCCTTTCAGACGTGTTGAAAGGGCTGCGCCCTGATAGCGGACATTTGTGCTACCTGCGCAACCCCGCTATTAATAGCGAATCTTGCCACGGACCCGCCCCGATGAAATTCGACATAGCCTATTGCCTGAGCCTGGACGAAAAGCTGTCGATCTATGACGTGCGCGACCTGAATTTCGACGAAACCGCCGCCTTCGACTCCGATAAGGACAGCTTTCTCTGCCCCAACGATGATTGCCGTGCAGCGTTTGCAGCGGGCAATGTGCTGGGTACGTTCAATGGCAAGAACGTCAACTACCTGCGCACCCCGCACTTCAAGAACCTGCCCAGCACCCGGCATATCGACGGCTGCCGCTATGCCAGCCACAAGGCCGCTGCGGGAGACGCTGCGGACGAGCGCGAAGAGAACTTCCCGTCGGAGTTTGTGCTGACTCGACGTCAGTACGAACGCAAGACAGTCATCCAAGGTTCCGCAGACGCTATCCCACAAGATCCGGCGAAAGCACCTTCGAAAATCTCCAATACTTCCCACAGCGCCAGCGAAACCACCCCGGACAAGACCAGCGTCTTCGCCCACCCGGTGGAATGCTACGTGTCCAATATCGACGACAAGGACAAGCTCAAGGGCATGCCGTTGAAGATCGGTGAGCACACCGCGACGTATTGGGCGTTTTTCAAGAAGATCGAATACCTGCAAGACAACAAGGGCTTGATCTACTGGGGCCGGATCAAAGCGATCAAGGACTACACCAGCAGCGTTCGCATCGACTTTGAAAAGAAAGTGTGGCTCGACAAGAAGCCGTATTCCGTCAACGTCTACCTGAACAAGAAGCTGATCGAGAACTACCGCAAGCGCAAGGCGTTCCTGGAGCAGATCAGGGCCGCCGTAAACAGCGATCGCCCGCTGTATTGCTTCTTTTATGGTGTGACGCCGGAGTTGAAACAGGTACCAAGCAAGAAAAACCCCGAGCAGACGTTCGGGGTGTTCAGTGCCGATATCCAGAACCTGGACCACCTGCTGATCCGCGAGGCGCCGGGGCTGGAGGAGAAGTGACCGGAAGCGCCCGCCAATCGCGGGCCGATCAGCCGAGAAAGAATCCAGTTGATGAACGGTCAAAACAGCTGTACAAAAACACAGTATAGTTTGCCCTCCCCCGTTGGATTCCTGGAGAACCCCATGTCCTCTCTGGCAGTGAGCACCACCGTAGATCAGCAAATCGTCCTTCATCAATTCACCCCACGGCACAGTGTGCAGGCCCGCGCGCTGCTGGGCTGGAGCCGGGAAGACCTGGCCCGACAAGCCGGGGTTGGGGTGGACGCTATCCAGCGTTTTGAAAGCCATCAGGAGGTGGATGACGCCATCCGCATCGCCCTGGCATTTCGTCTGGAGCACGAAGGCCTGGTGTTTTTCCCAGGGTTTGCGCCGGGATGGGGCATGAGCGGGCGTCGCTCCCCTACGCCACAGGCGGATGCCGAACCGGCTCGTCGGAGCCTTATCGCCCGGCTGCTGGGCTCGCCATCCTCGAACACGCCTCAACCCAACGGCGCTTAGGCCCGATGACCGCGCAAAGGGGTCACCTCACGGGCATGTCGGCGTGAGCCTGCATCGCCTGTTGATAGACCCGCACCAAGACCGACAGCGAGTCCCGTGCCCAACGGGCACCGTAGAACCAGAGTACGACCCTCGTGCCTTGGAGACCGTCGCTGAATATCTGGCATACGCCTGGGTATCCGGTTTTGCAGAAGATGTGGAAGGCTGGGCTTTGGCCGTCTGACACCAACGCGTCGAGGCGATGCTCGTTCATTCGCTTGTCGATCTCGTTGCTGGACTCCAGAGTGAAGTACGCGGCATCCGGTAACTGTGCCTCCACTGGCACCACTTGGGCGCCGGCAGCCTTTAACACCTCCAAAGCCTGGAGAAACCCGCTGGAATGCTCCACCGTTTCACGTACACCGTTGCGCAAATATCCGTCGGCAAAACCGATACGCCAATCGGCCAGGGCGGGAGCGGATTTGGCGGCGTTGTTTTCCATGATGGGCGGAACTTCCACCATGACCTGGCCTACAGGGTCCAGGCCGCTCAAGGCAATAAGCGATAGCGACGGATCACGTACGGTCTTCATCATCGGGCCAGGGATATCGAACCTGGGGCCCTGGACGGCAGGCGTAGCAGCAGGCTGAAACTCAATGCCACCGCGAGACGTTGACACATTGTCTGTCGACCCAGAAGGAGCGGCAGGCCCACAAGGCATTGCGTTAAAGGCGTTGAACACCAAAGGCAACCCCACGGAACAGGGTGCACCGGGCGACAAGGTTTTCCTACATTTGTCCTCCATCAGGCCCCACTCCCAGAAAATGGCTTTCCGAGATCATCGCACCCTTTTCCAGTCGGTTCTCCAGGCAGAAATACCTTGAAAGCCCTTTTACCGTGTGGCTTTAGCAACCCCTTTCAACTCACTAGCTGTTCTGCCGCCTGGGCCTCGACATCCAGCCACCAGGCATGCCCACGTTCAGGGGCAGCCAGCATAAAAGCCTGGCCCATGGCGGGTGTGGCAATTGACACATTGCGCTCCCAGGCCAGGGCCATGATGCGGTCAAACGGCTCATGCCAGGCATGAAATGCCAGGTCAAAGGTGCCATTGTGGATCGGCAGCAACCAGCGCCCCTTCAGGTCGATATGGGCCTGCAAAGTTTGTTCGGGCTGCATGTGGATATCGGGCCAGTCGACGTTGTAAGCACCGGTTTCCATCAGCGTCAGGTCAAATGGCCCATATTGCTCGCCAATACGCTTGAAACCTTCGAAATAGCCGGTGTCGCCACTGAAAAAGATACGCCGGGCATCATCGACCATCACCCAGGACGCCCACAGCGTCTGGTTGCCATCAAACAGGCCTCGGCCGGAAAAATGCTGGGCTGGGGTGGCGACAAAGTGGATGCCGTCCACTTCAGTGCCCTGCCACCAATCCAACTGCCGCACCTTGCCTGGCGCCACACCCCATTTGATCAAGGTGTCACCCACGCCCAGTGGCGCGAGAAAATAGCGCGTCTTGGCGGCCAATTGCACAACGGCTTGGCGGTCCAGGTGGTCGTAATGGTCATGCGACAAGATCACCGCCTCAATCGGCGGCAGTTCTTCAAGGCTGATAGGCGGCTGATGAAAGCGCTTGGGGCCGGCCCAATTGAAAGGCGAAGCCCGCTCGGCGAACACCGGATCGGTCAGCCAGAACTTGCCGCGCATTTTCAGCAGGACGGTGGAATGCCCCAAGCGGTAGACACTGTGATTCGGGGCGCTCAATAACTGCTCACGCGTCAGGCACTGTACCGGGATTTCACCTACCGGCCGCGTGCTGCGGGGCTTATGAAAGAGCATCTTCCAGAAAATCTGTAGCGTTTTGCCAAAGCCTGCACGGCTGACCGGCGCATGATTATTGAACTGACCTTGCTGCTGCTCGGACGATTTGAGCGCTGGGGAAGAGGTATCGACACGGGTAGAGATCGTGGCCATTACAGAGTGACTCCGGTACGTTCTGCTGATGCAGGTCAACAACTACACTGCACAGTGTAGTTTCAAGATTGCAACAAAACCCGGACCAAGTAAACTACCGAGTGTAATTTTCTTCCCAGAGCCGAAAGCCCCATGACTGCACCTCAACGCCTCACCGACCGTAAACGCGAAGCCATTGTGGCAGCGGCCATTGCCGAGTTTCGCGATAACGGTTTCGAGGTCACCAGCATGGACAAGATCGCCGCCACCGCTGGCGTATCCAAGCGCACGGTGTACAACCACTTCCCCAGCAAGGAGGAGTTGTTCACCGAGATCCTGAATAAGTTATGGGCCAGCAGCGTTGCACAACTGGATGTCAGCTACAGCAGCGCACAGCCCCTGCGCGACCAATTGCGGGTGTTGCTGCAAGCGAAGATGAAGATGATGTCGGACGCCAACTTCCTCGACCTGGCCCGGGTGGCAATTGCCGCGACCATCCATTCCCCGGAGCGGGCCCAGGGCATCGTCAATCGCCTGAGCGAACGTGAAGAAGGGTTCACATTATGGGTGCGCGCAGCGCAGGAAGACGGTCGCCTCAAGCCCGTGGACCCGTGCTTTGCCGCCCATCAGGTGCAAAGCCTGCTCAAGGCCTTCGCCTTCTGGCCGCAAATCACCCTGGGCCAACCCACCCTGGATGCGACTACCCAGGCCAACGTGATCGAGTCAGCGATGGACCTGTTTCTGGCCGGCTACGAGATTGCCACCCGCCCCCAATAAATCCCTCTGTCGTCAATACGACACTGGCGGGTCGTTTTTGCCTGAATCCTGCGGATCCCCACGCAAATGGCCTGGAAGGACACTGATTATTCCTGCGTAAATCACTGACAATAATCACCTGTCATCTGGCGTAAATGGCCTTTTGACAAGGCACGCCTTCGCAACTTAAAAAAAGAACAACCTGACGCAGGAATCTATGGAAAACCTTCGAGGCAAAGGGCTCTCGTTTGCCCGGCGCATTTATCGGCCGCGCATTCTCGGGCTGGGCATCGGCAGCCTTTGCGTGCTGGCCGCCCTATACCCGCTGGCCATGCCCGGATGGGTCTGGGCACTGTGGCTGTTCAATGGGTTTATCTGGCCGCACCTGGCATACCAGCTATCAAGCCATTCAGCGTTTCCGTACCAGGCCGAGCGACGCAATCTGCTGTATGACTCAGTGTCCGGCGGGTTCTGGGCCGCAGCCACACAATTCACGCCCCTGACTGCAGTGACCATCCTCGCGATGATGACCATGCATAACGTCGCGGCGGGCGGCAAAAAGCTGATGATCCAGGGCATGCTCGCGCAACTGGTGGGCGTGGCAGTGGCCTGGCTGGTGTTCGGTCCTTCGTTCAACCCCAATGTCGGCCTGATCCAGGTGTATGCCTGCCTGCCGATGCTGATTCTCTACCCCGTCGCCATCGGCATGGCCAGCTATCGCCTGGCTATCAAGCTCTCGGAACACAAGCGCGCCCTGAGTGCCTTGAGCCGTACCGACAGCCTGACCGGCCTGCTCAATCACGGGTCGTGGAAGGACTTGCTGCAATTGAAGTTTCACAAGTGCCAGCAACAACAGTCCCAGGCCACCATCGCACTGATTGATGTCGACCACTTCAAGCAGATCAACGATGCCTATGGCCATATCGTCGGCGACCGGGTCTTGCGGCAACTGAGTAAGGAATTGCAGCGCAATGTGCGGGAAAATGACCTGACGGGCCGCTACGGTGGCGACGAGTTCTGCGTGATCCTGCCGGACGTGTCGCTGGAGCAAGCCAGTTATGTGATGGAACGCCTGCGGGAAATGTTCAGCCGCTACCGCGACCCGCAGGTTCCAGAACTACGGGTCAGCCTGAGCATTGGCCTGGCGGCCTACCAGGCGCAATTCACCCAGGCGCATATGTGGCTCAACGCGGCGGACCAAGCCCTGTACGCCGCCAAGGGCACCGGGCGCAATCGGGTGACCGTCGCCGATTCACTGGTCGCACGCTCCGCCTGAAGGGGCTAATTATTCAGACCGCATGTTCGTCCACCCTGTAGAAGCCGGCTCGCCGTGCGGGCGGTGAGCATGTTTGCCAATGCTCGGGCTGGCCGATGCCTATAAAGGGCGACGCAGATGCCGGCCCAGCTCATCGAACAACGTCACCACTGAACGCAGCGCCCGACTGTCCGGGCGCGTCAGCAACCACAAGGCCGTGTCGTAACCCGTAAGCGCCGGCCCCAACGGCTGCAATCCCTGGCCATCCGCCAACAGAAAATCCGGCAGCGCCGCCACGCCCAGACCGGCACGTACCAATTGGGTTACAGACAACATGCTGTTGCACCGATAACTGGGCCTTACGCCGGGTAAATGCTGGCGACGCCAAGCCACGGTGGGATGGTCGGGCAAAAAATCATCCGGGGCGATCCACGCCAGGGCCGCCAAATCTTGAGTAGCGTGTTGCTCTATGTAACCGGCACTGGCGCAGACTCGATAGGACACCGTCCCCAAACACCGTCCCACCAGGTGCTCCGGCGGCGTCCTGGTCAGGCGCAAGGCAATATCCGCGTCGCGGCGGCTGAGGTTGGCGAAATCATTGGACGTACTCAATTCCAGGGTCAGTGCCGGGTAAGCGGGCATGAACTGCGCCAAGGCCGGCAATAACAGGCCCTGCAACACTGAGTCAGTGCAGGTCAGGCGCACCGTGCCGCTGATCACTTCACCGCCCTGCTCGACCCCCACGCGGGCTGCTTGCAGCGCCTGTTCGGCACGCTCGGCCTGCTGGGCCAAGGTGGTGGCCAAGCTGGTCGGCAGGTAACCGGCGCGGCTTTTTTCGAACAGTGCCTGCCCCAAAGACGACTCAAGACGCCGCACGGCCCGAAACACCGTAGACACATCCACCCGCAGCAAGGCCGCAGCCCGCGCCAAAGTGCCGCCACGCACCAGGGCAAGGATCAGCGCCAGGTCGGAATAGTCGATTTGATAGTGCGTGGCTGCATTGAACATGTGGGGTAACGCCAATATTGATTGCGCGAACGCCAATCTATAGTGCCCTTCAGGACTCGACAAGCCATTGGACGCACGCCATGACCCCCTCTGCTCTGCACCTCGCCCTGATCGGCGATTACGATCCTCAAGTCACCGCCCACCAAGCCATTCCCCTTGCCCTGCAACAGGCGAGTACACACCTGAGGCTGACACTTCAGATTGAATGGCTGGCCACCGACACCCTTAAGGACAACCACACCTTGCAGCCTTTCGACGGGTTCTGGTGCGTACCTGCAAGCCCCTATCGCGATGCCGACGGGGCGTTGCGGGCGATCCGCTTTGCCCGCGAACAGCGGCGTCCTTTCCTCGGCACCTGCGGCGGTTTTCAACATGCCGTGTTGGAATATGCACGCAATGTGCTGAGGTGGGCCGATGCCGAACATGGCGAGTTGGCACCTGATGCGCCACGGGCGGTGATCGCCCCCTTGTCGTGTGCTCTGATCGAAACCATCGCGCCCATCCACTTGATGGCCTTCACCCGTATCGCCGAGGCTTACGGCACCCTTGAAATCCAGGAGGGTTATCGTTGCCGCTATGGCCTCAATGCCGACTTCAAACAGGCACTGCTGGAGGACAATCTGATTGGCAGCGCCCATGATTCGGCGGGCGAGGTGCGGGCGATAGAACTGCTGGACCATCCGTTTTTTGTCGCCACTCTGTTCCAGCCAGAACGCGCGGCACTTACCGGTGCCAGCGTGCCGCTGGTCAGCGCATGGCTCCAGGCCTGCCTGGAGCGCTCGGCATGATCGCCCAGACACCCTCCCCGCCCTACTACGCAGTGATCTTCACTTCCCTGCGCACCGAGACCGACCAAGGCTACGCACAGGCCGCCGACCGCATGCTCGAACTGGCCCGCCAGCAACCGGGGTTTCTCGGTGTCGAATCAGCCCGCGGCGATGATGGCCTGGGGATTACCGTGTCCTACTGGACCAACGAGGCCGCCATCCTGGCCTGGAAACAACACGCCGAGCACCGCAACACCCGCGAACAGGGCCGGGCCATCTGGTACGGCGCGTTTCAGACACGGGTATGCAAGGTAGAACGGGCTTATGCCTTCACCGCAAACGGCACCACCCCCGCGCCTACGGGATTGGCGTGATGGTGATCAACCTACCAGGCTGCGCACCGCGCTGATCTGCGGGATCTCCACCCGGCGCATATACACCCGCAGCGGCTCGGTGATGTTGATGCGGTCGTCGATGTTCTGGTCCAGCAGGAGTTGGATGTGCTCGCGGGACAGGGTCATGGCCTGGTCGGCCGCCGGCTGCCAGACAAACTCGCTGGTGGGGATGATGCCGTCGTCGGCGACGTCCATGCCGAACGAGTCTTCGCTGAAACGCACGATGTACTGGCCGGTCTTGCGGTTCAGGCCGACAAAGCCGTTGAGTTGGTCGGCGGCCTGGCAGATGAGTTCTGAAGTGATGCGCATGCTAAACCTCACTGAAAAATCCCACAGGGGAAGTGAACGATGGTTTACACGCGAGGCGGCGAAAGAAGGCAATGCAGGTTTCCCTCTGGCGGGGAAACTCGGGCCAAGAATACTGCATAGCACGGCACAAAAGCGCAGAAAAATAGCGCATGCGCACGTTAATGTCGGTTTGGTGATAGCGCGATTTGAATGCAATTGTTAAAAAGGAAGCCTTCTTGAAGCTACCTCCACGAAAGGACCTCGCACATGCCTGCTACGTTTACCAAGAGTGCCCTGCTGCTCGCACTGATGATGGGCCTTGGCCACGCACAGGCTGCAAGCCCCATCAGCCCGGTTGAACTGGCGACCAAGGAGGGCATTCCGCACCCTGCCGTGATCGCCCACCGGGGTGCGTCCTACGATGCACCGGAATCCACCGCCGCCGCCTACAAGCTCGCCCGCGACCTGGGTGCCGACTACCTGGAACTGGACCTGCAACGCAGCAAGGACGGCGTGCTGTTCGCCCTGCACGACAATAACCTGCAACGCACCACCGACGTGGCCACCAAGTTCCCCGAGCGCAAGGACAGCCCGGCCAACGAGTTCACCTGGAAAGAACTGCAAAGCCTGGATGCCGGCAGTTGGTTCAACACCGCCTACCCAGAGCGTGCGCGCCCGGGCTTCGTCGGGTTGAAAATCCTCAGCCTGGACGAAATCATCAAGATCGCCGAAGGCAACCCCCAGCATAAACCCGGCCTGTACATCGAAACCAAAGAGCCCAAGCAGTTCCCGGGGATCGAAGCCGATCTGAAGGACAAGCTGCTGGACAAGGGGTGGCTGAGTTCCGTGGGTTCCAAGCTGGGCAAGAGCAACACAGGCGTCGGCCAGGGCAAGGGCCGCGTGGTGTTGCAGACGTTCGAGACGGCCAGCCTCAAGGAACTGCAGAAAGAGATGCCCAACACCCCGAAAATCCTGCTGTTGTGGGTAGGTGAAGGCAGCATCGAGCCCAAGTCCAAGGTGACTTTCGCCGAGTCCGGCGAACCGACCAAGGCGGCCTACTATGCCAAGCAGGAACCCAAGGACGCGGCCGAATTCGAGAAGTGGGTCGATGAAGCCAAGAGCCTCGGTGCAATTGGCACTGGCCCATCGGCACAACTGACGAACCTGGGCGACCAGAGCTATTCGGACCTGGTCAAGCCCGAGATGAACCAACTGACCCACGACAAGGGCCTGCTGGTGCACGTCTATACCGTCGACGAGCCGGTGGACTTCGAGAAGGTCATGAGCGCCGGGGTCGATGGCATCTTCACCAACCGTGCCGCCGAACTGCTGAAGTTCTACAAGCGCTGGCCGTCTTCCAGCGTGCAGGATCTGCTGCAGGACAACGGTTACTGAGTGAGCGAGTGGTCAGGCCAACTGTGGCTGGGGCCTGATTACGGCCTGATCCTCGGTGAGACGGGGCGTACGGCGCCCCACGCGCATTACGCCCATCAATTTATCCTGTCCGCGGAGAGCCCCTTCACGGTCAGCCTTGATGGGCACCTGCAAACGGCTTACCGCCTGTTCATCCCCTCTCGCCAGCCCCATGCCATCGTGCATGCCCCCGGTACAGTGTTGATGGCTTATGTGGAACCCGGTGCATTTGAAAGCCAGTCGTTGCAACACGCCCTGGATACCGCCGATTTTTCCCATCAGCGCCTGGAGCAGACATTGCGCCAGCTACCACGTCGCCAGGCGGACGATGAGCGCGTGCAACGCGCCCTGCACACCCTCGATCAACAGTTGAGCGGCAAGGTCTCGGCGCAGTCATTGGCGCAGGCGGCGCACCTGTCGTTGAGCCAGTTGGAGCGCCTGTTTGTCAGCCAGCTCGGCGTGCCGGTGCGGCGCCTGGTGATGTGGCGCCGCCTGCGCCGGGCCCTGGATCTGGCCCTGAACGGTCACACCCTGACCCAAGCAGCCCATGGCGCGGGGTTTGCCGACTCGGCGCACTTCTCGCGGACCATGAAGCAACTGTTTGGCGTGACCGCCGGGGCCTCCTTGCGCCATCTTCAAGTACATCTCCTACAGTAGTGCGCTTGGCACCGCAGGCTCCTTGCTCAGTTGCGCCGCACTGAAGGGATCACGCAACTGCTCGACGTAATCCACCGGAAAATCCGGCCGGCTGCCAATCCCCAGGTCGCCCTCGCCCATTCGATAGTCCTCGGTGTAAAACGCAGTCCCCAACAGCCAGTCCCACAGGTTGAAAAACAAACCGAAATTCACATCCCCTGCGCGCCCGTACTTCATATGGTGGAAGCGATGCACGGGCGCCCAGGCAAATACCCAGCGCAACGGCCCCAGGCGCATATCGACGTTGGAGTGCTGCAGCAACAGTTGGATGGCAATGGTCAACGCCAGCAGCATCGCCACCTCCAGCGGAATGCCCAGCAGGATCAACGGCAGCAGGCCGGCCGTGGCCTCCAGCATCTGGTGCAAGGGATGCTTCATCAAGCCATTGAACCCATAGAGCCGCTGCACGCTGTGATGCACCGCATGCAAACGCCAGAGTGCGGCGATGCGATGGCTGGCGTAATGCATCAGGGTGATGCCCGCATCGGCAATGATGATTGCCAGCAGCAATTGCGCCCACAGCGGCCAGGCGCGCGGCCAGGCGCCCTCGATCGCCAGCCATGCCGTGAGCAGCGGCAATGCCAGCAACCCCAGGGCATTCAGGCTTTCATTGACCAGCGCGTGGAGGACATCCCGGCGTCGGTCGCCCAGAGGGCGGTTCCACTGGGGCTCGTAGGGCAAGCACAGCTCGGCGATAAACGACACGCCGATGGCCAGCGCAAACACCGCCAGCAGCCACTGCGATGCCCCTAGCGTGACCAACCAGAGCCCCGCGCCAATAAAACCCGCCCAGAACAAGGGCGCGTATAGCCAAGCCAATAGGTGTTTCATAAGTGTCTCCCGTGGGTGAGACACCAGCATGAAATTCCCCGGCGCGGGGCGATTGAACAAACAACGCAAACGTCCTACACAATTAAGGGTAAATTAAGTTGCGCGGGGTAATCTGATCCCACTTAAACAGCTCACCCCAAAGGACCACATCATGAAAAACCTGACCGCTCTGTTCGCTGCTGCTGCCCTGACTCTGACTGCCGGCCTGGCCCAGGCCGATGTTCGCCCGGACCAGATTCCAAGCCTGCTGCAATCGGGCGCCGTGAAGCCATTTGAACAGCTGAATGCCGCCGCCCTGGCCAAACATGCCGGCGCCACCATCAACGACACTGAGCTGGATAACGAAGCCGGGCGCCTGGTCTACGAAGTTGACCTGACCGACACCACTGGCAAGAAGTGGGATGTGAAGCTCGACGCCAAGACCGGCGAAGTGCTGGAAAACAAGCAAGACACTTAAGTTGCCCCGGCAACACAACGCGCCGCCTTCGGGCGGCGCAGTTGTGTCTGGTCAGGCGCTAAGGCGCGCCGTCACCTCATTCAGCTCAGCAGACAGCCCACGCAGGTTATGACTGGCCGCTTCGGTGCGCTGCACGTTGTCCAGGTTGGCAGTGGCCACCGTGGTGATTTGCGTGATGTTGCGCGAGATATCCTCGGCCACCGAAGTTTGCTCTTCGGCCGCTGTGGCAATCTGCCGGTTCATATCGCGGATCGCCTCTACAGCCTGGGTGATATGACTGAGCATCGCCCCGGCCTGGGTGACCTTTTCGACGCTCTCATCACTGCATGACTGGCCGCTGACAATCGCCTCGGCGGCATCCACGGCGCCGGTCTGCACTGCCTGGATGATCTGGTTAATCTCGATGATCGACGCCGCTGTGCGTTGCGCCAGGCTGCGCACCTCATCGGCCACCACCGCAAACCCACGTCCGGCTTCGCCTGCTCGCGCGGCCTCGATCGCCGCATTGAGGGCCAGCAGGTTGGTCTGTTCGGCGATGCCGCGAATCACTTCCAGCACCGTGCCGATGCGCACGCTGTCTGCTTCCAGGCGGCGGATAATGCCACCGGTGTTGAGGATCTCGTTACGCATCTGGCCGATGGTGGCAATGGTCACTTGCATCACCTCGCCGCCCTCACGGGCCGAATGATCGGCCTCATCCGCCGCCCGCGAAGCGCTGGCGGCGTGGCGCGCGACTTCCTGGGCGGTGGCGGACATTTCGGTCATCGCAGTCGCCACTTGATCGGTACGGTTGAACTGATCCTGGGTGCCCGTCGCCATCTGCCCGGCAATCGAGTTCAACTCGCCACTGGCGCTCACCAGGTCCTTGGCACTGCGCTGCAGGCGGCCAAAGGTTTCAGCGAGGAAGTCGCGCAACGTATTGGCGGCTTGGGCCAAGTGCCCCAGTTCATCCTGGCGCTGGCTGGCAACGCGTTCGGCAAACCGGCCATGGCTCAATTGGGCCACATAGTCGATCAGGCCACGGATCGGCAAAATCAGGTTGCGGTTGATCAACCACAGGCTGAACAGACCGATCAGCCCTCCAGACAGCACCATCACCGCCAGGCCCAGCATCACGGTACGTTCGGCATAGGCGCTGATTGCCAGGGATTGCTGCTTGCCCTGCTCATGCAGTTGGGTAACCAGCGCGCTCATCTGCTCACTCACCGCGCGGTCCACACCCTTGACCGCGTTATCCCCGGCCGCCGCATCAGCCCCGGCGGCCACGTAAGCGTCACGCCCCTTCTGGTAGGCCACGCCCAGCATCTGGTGCTCTTGACGCAAGGTTTCCAGGCGACGGTTCAAGCCTGGATCGCCCTGGGTGTTGCTCACCAGGCGCGCCAGGATGCCCTGCACGTCTTGCTGCCGATCCTGGAACTGCCCCCAGTACTTGTTCATGTCCTGAGGTTGCTTGCCACGCAGCAGGACGTTTTTCCATTCCTGGACCTGGACCTTGAATTGCAGGTTGGCTTCATCAATCAGCTGTGAGGTTTGCAACGGCCCCTCCAGCAAACTGCGGTAACTCTGCACACCGTTGGAGAGAAAATGAAAACACGCCAGGGCAATCAACAGCATTGCCAACAGGCTGCCACCGAGCAACGACAAAATCTGTGCTCTCAAGGACTTTCGCAAAAAACTCATCGGGGAGAAGCCTCGAAACAGGGAAATGGGGACCTGCACCGCAACATCCCTGTCAGCCAACACATGGCCAATCCAATTGCATACTTGCACCTTGAATCGGCCGGACTAGACGCTTCTTGAGCCCAGCGGATGAGCGGTCGTACGGCGTCGATCTGTGACTGACACAAAACGGTCAAATCCCCTTGCAATGATTGCGCGACGCGCATCCGTCGCCCTCCCCTGCGAGCCACCATGAACCACAGCATCGACCACGGCCACCAGGACTCCGACCTGTTTGGCCTGCTTTACGGTTTCCGCTTCAGGCCCGGCGAGAAAGCCGAGCAGATCGACTCGGCGGCCGTGCTCAAGGCCTTGCAAGCCCCGGCCGATCCCGATGAATTCCTCTGGCTGCACCTGAACCTGGCCCACGCCGCCTGCCAGCGCTGGATGCAGGCGCACCTGGAGTTGCCGCCGGAGTTCTTCGAAGCCTTGCACGAAGGCTCGCGCTCCACCCGTATCGAGCATGTGGACTCGGCCTTGCTGGCGGTGGTCAACGACGTGGTGTTCAACTTCAGCAGCATGATGTCATCGGACATTTCCACCTTGTGGGTCTGCGCCCGCAGCCGCCTGCTGATCAGTGCGCGCCTGCAACCGCTGCATTCGGTGGACAAGCTGCGCTCATCGGTAAAGGCCGGCGAACACTTCCGCTCGCCCCTGGAATTGCTGGTGCATCTGTTGCGCGATCAAGGCGAGGTGCTGACGCAGATCGTGCGCAAGACCAGCCTCAGCGTCGACCAGATCGAAGACCAGTTGCTGTCCTCGCGCCTGTCCACCAACCGCGCCGAACTGGGGGCCATGCGCCGGGTGCTGGTGCGCTTGCAACGCCTGCTGGCGCTGGAGCCGGGCTCGCTGCTGCGCCTGCTCAATCGCCCGCCGCAGTGGCTGCAGAAGGAAGACGTGAAGGAGTTGCGCAAATCCACCGAAGAGTTCGCCCTGATCATCAACGACCTCACGGCCCTGGGCGAACGGATCAAGTTGTTGCAGGAAGAAATCGCCGCCAACCTCAACGAACAAAGCAACCGCACGCTGTTTACCCTGACGGTGGTCACGGTACTGGCGCTGCCGATCAATATCATCGCGGGCTTCTTTGGCATGAACGTGGGTGGCGTGCCACTTTCCCAGGATCCCGAGGGTTTCTGGATTCTGGTGGCGCTGGTGGCGACGTTCACCTTGATTGCCGGCAGATGGGCGTTTCGCAAGCGCCAGGATTACTAAGGCTCAAATGCAATCAACCTGTGGGAGCGGCGGCGAGTTTTAGACCAGCGGCCGGCTGACGACACCAAACACTGACTTGAGGCAGCACCTCTGTAACATTCTGCAATGATCATGGGAAACATCCTCCCCACTCTGGATGCTCCGGCATGGCCACCCCTTCCCTGACCGCCTCCCACCAGGCAGCCGCCCCTGACGCAAAACCGCAACTGGACACCAAACCCAGCCTGCTCACGGTGATCGTGTTCTTTTCCGTGCTCGCCATGGGCCTGTTGTTCACCGCCTACAGCCTGATGCACGACATGCACGAACTGGGCGCGGTGGTCACCACCTGGACCCCATTCCTGCTGCTGGGCGTGGCGCTGCTGATTGCCCTGGGGTTCGAGTTCGTCAACGGCTTCCATGACACCGCCAACGCCGTGGCGACAGTGATCTACACCAACTCGCTGCCGCCGCAATTCGCGGTGGTCTGGTCGGGGTTCTTCAATTTCCTCGGGGTGCTGCTGTCCAGTGGCGCGGTGGCCTTTGCCATCATTGCCTTGCTGCCGGTGGAGTTGATTTTGCAGGTTGGCTCTTCCGCCGGTTTTGCGATGATCTTCGCCCTGCTGATCGCGGCAATCCTGTGGAACCTGGGCACCTGGTGGCTGGGTTTGCCGGCGTCGTCCTCCCATACGCTGATCGGGTCGATCATCGGGGTGGGCGTGGCCAATGCCCTGATGCATGGCCGGGACGGCACCAGTGGCGTGGACTGGGCGCAGGCGATCAAGATCGGCTATGCGCTGCTGCTGTCACCGCTGATCGGTTTCGGCTTTGCCGCTCTGCTGTTGCTGGCGCTGCGGGCCTTTGTGAAAAACCGCGCGCTGTACAAGGCGCCCAAGGGCAACACCCCGCCGCCGTGGTGGATTCGCAGCCTGCTGATCGTGACCTGCACCGGCGTATCTTTTGCCCACGGCTCCAACGATGGCCAGAAAGGCATGGGCCTGATCATGTTGATCCTGGTGGGCACTTTGCCCATGGCCTACGCGTTGAACCGCACCATGCCGGCCGATCAATCCCTGCAATTTGCCGCCGTGGCTGAAGTCACCCAGCAAGCCCTGGTCAAAGTCGCCCCGCAACCGGCGCCGGTGGACCCACGACCGACGCTGTCGACCTATGTGCGCACCAAGGACGTCACGCCCGAGCTGATCCCCGCCCTCGCCGCCCTGACCGGGCATATCGGCGAGCAAGTCAAAGGCTACGGCTCCCTGGCCAAGGTGCCCGCCGAGGCCATGGGCAACGTGCGTAACGACATGTACCTGACCAGCGAAACCATTCGCCTGATGGACAAGGGCAAGGTCGGAAATTTCGACACCGACACCGAGGGCAAGCTGCAACTGTTCAAGCAACAGATCGACAATGCCACGCGCTTTATCCCGCTATGGGTGAAGATCGCCGTGGCCATCGCCCTGGGCCTGGGCACCATGGTCGGCTGGAAGCGCATTGTGGTGACCGTCGGCGAGAAAATCGGCAAGACCCACCTGACCTACGCCCAGGGCGCCTCAGCGGAAACCGTGGCCATGCTGACCATTGGCGCCGCCGACATGTTCGGGTTGCCGGTATCGACCACCCACGTGCTGTCGTCGGGCGTGGCCGGGACCATGGTGGCCAATGGTGGCGGCTTGCAGATGAAGACCATCCGCAATCTGCTGTTGGCCTGGGTGCTGACGTTGCCGGCGGCGATTGTACTGTCGGGCAGTTTGTACTGGTTGTTTACCCAAATCTTCTGAAACTCTGGCACCCGGACGTGACCGACAAGGTCACGCCGGTAGCTCGCGAATAACCCGAGGGTGCCGCGTGCATTCAGGATGCCCGCGTCATCGTTAACGTCCTTCGCGAGCAAGCTCGCTGTTGAAGAACTTTCCCCGCAGCACGTCGTAGCCCCAGTGGTACACATAGGTGTACGGCAGGAAGAACAGCAGTACGCCGATATCCAGGATAAACGCCTGCATCAGGCTGATGTTCAGCCACGCAGCAATCAGCGGCACGGCGAACAGAATCAGCCCGCCCTCGAACAGCAGCGCGTGCATGATCCGGGTCTTGACGCTATTGGCCAGCTGCAGGCGCACTTTGAGACGGTCGAAAAGGCTGTTGAAAATCATGTTCCAGGTCAGCGCCAACAAGCTGATAGCCAGGGTCACAGCGCCCATTTCCAGGGCCGGCCGGCCAGTGATCCACACCAGCAGCGGCGTACAGATCAACAGGGCCAGGCCCTCGAAACCAAGGGCCTGCAAAACGCGTTCAGTGATGGACTTGGTGGTGTTCATAAGCCTTGCTCTGTGAATGTCGAGGGTTGCCATCATCACTCCCGCACTCGATACTTCATAATCAATAACCATCGACCAAGGCGATAGATGATGGCCTCTCATGAAGTGTTGCAAGCGTTTGTGCAGGCGGCGACCCAAGGCTCGTTTTCGGCGGCGGCACGCAAGCTGGGCAAGAGCCAATCGACCGTCAGCGCCGCGGTGGCCAGCCTGGAGATTGATCTGGACGTGGTGCTGTTCGACCGCAGCAGTCGCAAACCCACCCTGACCCCGGCCGGGCATGTCCTGTTGCAACGCGCCGAGCAGGTGCTGGAGGCCAGCAGCCGCCTGGAGCTTGCCGCCAGCCAGTTGTCCCAGGGGCTGGAACCCAAGCTCAGTATTGCCATGTCCGACACCTATCAGTCGGGACGTTTTGAAACGCTGCTCAGCGCCCTTGAGCAGCGTTATCCGGACCTGGAGCTGGAGTGGCTGATTGCCGAATGCGAAGACCTTATCGCCCTGGTCCAAAGCGGGCGGGCGCAGCTCGCGTTTATCGAGGCGCAGGAGGTCTACCCGCCAGACCTGACCCATGCCACCGTCGAAGAGCGCGCGCAACTTGCGCTGTTTGTATCGCCGCTGCATGCACTGGCCGGCCTTGAGGGCATCAACCAGCAAACCCTGGAACAACACCGGGAGCTGCGCCTGGCAAGCATCATCAGTCCCAACGAAAACCGGCCGACCGGCCGTGTATGGTCCGCCCCCAGCTTTTTGATGCTGATGGAAATGGCCATCCTCGGTTTTGGCTGGGCCCCCTTGCCGCGCTGGCTGGTGGAGCGTTTTGCCAATGGCCAACTGGTGGAGCTCAAGGCGCGCGGCTGGCCACGTTCGGTGGCGGTGGATGCCTTGTGGTCACGACAACAGCCGCCGGGCCCGGCCGGCAGTTGGTTGCTGCAAAAGATGCTTGAGTAACCTCAGCCGGCGCCTACAAAGGGCTATCGGTGCAGGTTGCCAGGCGTCGTTCGATAAAGCGTTTTTCCGGGGCCTGCTGGGTCAGGCCCAGGGCTGTTTCATACGCATGGCGCGCCTCTTTCATCCGCCCCAGTTGCCGACAGAACTCCCCCCGTGCCGAATGCGCCAGGTGGTAATCCCGTAACTCGCCACGCGCCAGGATCCCCTCGACCTGCTGCAACCCCGCCAACGGCCCATCGCGCATGGCCAGGGCAACGGCGCGGTTGAGCTCGATCACGGGCGACGGCAGCATCCGCAGCAGCACGTCATACAGGCCGACAATCTGTGGCCAGTCGGTCTGCGCCGCACTCGGGGCCTCGGCGTGTACCGCGGCAATCGCCGCTTGCAGGCAGTAAGGCCCGAAACGCCGGGTGGCCAGGGCCTGTTCTACCAACCCACAGCCCTGGGCAATCAGCGCTGCATCCCACAGCGTGCGGTCCTGCTCGTCCAGCAGCACCAACTCAGCGGCGGCAGAAAGCCGGGCCGGGCGCCGGGATTCATGGAGCAGCATCAACGCCAGCAGGCCCATGACTTCCGGCTCCGGCAGCAACTCCAGGAGCAGATGGCCCAGGCGGATGGCCTCGCGGGTCAAGTCGTCACGGGTCAGGTCAGCGCCCATGGACGCCGAATAGCCCTCGTTGAACACCAGATAAATCACCCGCAATACGCTGTCCAGGCGCTCGGGCAACTCCGCCAGGGACGGCACCTGGTAGGGAATCCTGGCCTCGCGGATCTTGCCCTTGGCCCGCACGATGCGCTGGGCGATGGTGGCCGGCGTGACCAGGAAGGCCCGGGCAATTTCCTCGGTGGTGAGGTCACAAATCTCACGCAGGGTAAGCGGCACTTGCGCATCCGCCGCCAGCGCCGGATGGCAGCAGGTAAAGATCAGGCGCAGGCGGTCGTCTTCCACGTCTTCGGCACTCCAGTCAGCCGCCTCCAGCGTATCGGCCTGCTCCTGCAACAACGGGGTGAAACGGGCCTGGCGACGCAAGCGGTCGATGGCCTTGAAGCGCCCGGCAGACACCAGCCACGCCCGAGGATTGTCGGGCACACCGTCCTGCTGCCAGCGTTCGACCGCGACGAAGAACGCCTCGTGCAGGGCTTCTTCGGCGAGGTCGAAATCCCCCAGCAGGCGAATCAACGTCGCCAGGATGCGCCGCGACTCACTGCGGTAGACCGCCTCGACCTGGGCCTTGACGGTCAATCGGGCATGCCCGTGGTCACCAGGGTCACCAGCCGGTCCAGGCTCTCACCCCAGCCCTGATGAAAACCCATGGCTTCGTGGGCTTGTTTATCGGCTTCGCTCCAATGCATGGCGCGGGCGGTGTAGCGGGTCTTGCCAGCCACCTCCTCGAAGGTCACTTCGGCGCTCATAAACGGCTTGCCCGAGGGGATCCAGCCCGGCAGGAACGCATCGGTAAACACCAGGCGGCGCGGCGCGTCGATCTCCAGGAACACGCCCTGGGTCGGATACTCACTGCCGTCCGGCGCGCGCATCAGGGTGCGAAACAGGCCACCGACCCACAGGTTCATTTCGCACTCGGGCGTGGTCATGCCGTGGGGGCCCCACCATTGTTGCAAGAGCGCAGGCTCGGTCCAGGCGCGGAACACCCGGCTGGGCGGGGCGTCGATCACCCGGCTGATGGACAGTTCAAATGCAGCAGGTTGAGTGTTCATGGATAAACCTCCTGAGTTTTATAAGTGTTGGGTCAGAGATTCAAATCACGCACGGGGCGCACTTCCACGCTGCCGACCCGCGCCGCCGGAATGCCGCCGGCCACCTGCAGCGCCTCATTCAAGTCCTTGGCTTCGATCAGGTAGAAGCCGGCAAGCTGCTCCTTGGTTTCGGCAAACGGCCCATCGGTGATCGACAACTTGCCGTTACGCATGCGCACGGTGGTGGCCGTGCTCACCGGCTGCAGGGCCTCGGCCGCAAGCATGCGGCCACTGCCGTGGACCGCCTCGGCGTAGGCGTGGCATTCCGGGTCCTTGGGGCTGTCGGGCAGGCTGTGCAGCAAAGCTTCGGCGCTGTAGACCAGGCACAGGTATTTCATGGCGTTCTCCGTTTTTCGGACTAATGACTATAGTTCGCGGTACTCACGGTTCCAGGTCGAACAGACCGGCGCCGGTTTCCATATCGAACGGTGCGGACCAATGCTCGTGCACCACCTTCCACTGGCCGTTGATTCGCTGGTAGCCGGCGCTGACCCGCATCCAGCAGGTTTTCAGCACGCCATCGGGCCCGGTGCCGCCGCAGTGGGCGAGCCAGTGGGCAAAGGCGCTGTCATCGGCGGCGACGATATGCAGTTCATGAAAGTCAAAAACACCGGGGCCCGGGCAAAACTCCATGCAGGCCTGCCAATGGGCACGGTAGGCCGCCTTGCCTTTGAACTGCAGGGCATTAACGGCGTCGAACGCGACGATATCGTCGGCGTAAAAGCTGACAATCTGCTCGACATCCTTGGCGACCACCGCTTGCTTCCATTGCTCGATCAGGGTGTTGATTGCGTTGCTCATGGCGATACTCCTCGGGGTGGAAAATCACAGAAGACACCCTTGGTCGAATGGGCCGCCTGCCAATCGACAAGCCTACAAAAAATAATTTCGCCAAGGGCAAAGCCGCTAGAATTTGCGACTTCCCTGTAGGACTTCGGATATCTGCTCGATGGAAACCCGCCTCGCGCCCTATGAGACGCTGACCGCTGCACAGCAACAGCAACTCGCCAGCCTCGAAGTCCACCCCGAGCAACTGGCCTATAGCGGCGATATCGACTGCGCGCTGAACAGCCTGCTGGTCAACCCAAGTCCCGGCATCAAGGGCTTTGCCTTGCTGGCCGACGAAATCCCCGTGGCCTTCCTGCTGCTCAAGCGCCCGCCCTGCCTGCCCCATTGGGCCGACGAACACAGCGCCACACTGCATGCCCTGCAAGTCGATCGCCACCAACAGGGCCGCGGCTTGGGCAAAGCCTGCCTGCAAGCCCTGCCCGCTGCCGCCCGCCTGGCCTGGCCACAGATCACGGCGTTGGAGTTGTCGGTGGACAGCGACAATGTGGCGGCAATGGGCTTGTATTTGCAGCAGGGCTGGGTAGACCGGGGCGAGGCGTATAAGGGGCGGGTGGGTTATGAGCGGCGGTTGGCACTGACACTCGGTTGATATCAGCGTTGACAATCCTAAAATGTAACGTATATATAACTTTAAAATACAAATGTAACGGTAACGCGACATGGATCCTGCACTTCTGAGCCAGAGAATCGGCAACCAGGTTCGCTCGATGCGCCTCAGCCGTGGCCATACCCAAGCACAGCTGGCAAAGCTGGCCGGTACGACGCGGCAAAAACTGATCGAGATTGAGCACGGCAGCTTGTCGGTGGCGATGAATGCCTACGCACGGGTTTTTGCAGCCTTGGGCAGTGAGGTCAAACTGGTCCCCGTCTCCATGCCAACGCTGGAGGAAGTGGAGGATTTGTTCAATGAGTAGCTACAAACTGCAGGTCCGAACGCCCGAAGGCGCAAGTGGCAGCGTGTTCGTCGGCACTGAGCACTACCACTTTCGCTACGCTGATGATGCCCTGGAGCAGAGTGCAATCAGCCTGCTGATGCCAGTGCGGGCCGAGGAGTATCGACGGCATGAACTGCACCCGATCTTTCAAATGAACCTGCCCGAAGGTTATGTACTGGAGCAACTGAAAAACCGTCTGGCGAAGACCGTCAAGGTAGATCCGATGCTGTTGTTGGCCCTGTCAGGCAGCAGCGCACCTATCGGCCGCGTTTTCACCTCGTCCGCGCAAGTCAACCAACTGATTGAGCGCAACAGCCCCGTGTCGTACGGTGAGCGTCTGGATGAAATCCTCGCCTGGGATGGTGCCGAGGATTTGTTTACCCATCTGGTCGATCGCTACATCCTTCGCGCCGGCATTTCCGGGGTACAGCCTAAGGTATTGGTACCCGAAATCCCGCTGATACCGGAACAGAAACTCACATCGAAAACCAACGATCTGATCATCAAGAGCGGGCGTGACGAGTTTCCAGGCCTGGCGATCAACGAATACCTGTGTATGTCGATTGCAAGGGAGGCAGGTATCCCCGTGCCACCCTTCTACTTGTCACAGAACCACAAGCTTTTCATCATGCGCCGCTTTGATCGGGACGAAAAACTCAACCCCCTGGGCTTTGAAGACATGACCACATTGATGGGCCTGTCCGCCGAGCAGAAATACAGCAAGAGCTACAACATGATTGCCAAGGCTGTTCGCCTCTTTTGTGCAATCGAACATGAACGCAGCTCCCTGGAGCAGTTGTTCGATAGCGTTGCGCTGAGCTGTATCGTCGGCAATGGTGATGCCCATCTGAAAAATTTTGGCTTGCTCTACAGCGATCCACTCAAACGTGACGCCCGTCTTGCACCCGCTTATGACATCGCCAATACCACCGCCTATATTCCCGAAGACGCCCTGGCTCTGGACCTGGACGGCAACCGCTCATTCTTTGCGTCACGCTTGGGAATCCTTGAGTTTGCCAAGACCTGCAGCATAGAAAACGCCGAGGAGCGCATCCGGGCTCTGCTGCAGACCCTTGAAGTGGTGCTCGCACGTGAAGACGATTATTGTCGGCAAGCACCCCACGTTGCTCAGGCCATCCGGCTATCAGCGCAGGGCTACCAACGCAGCTTTGGCGGATAATCGCCAGCGCTCCCTGGGCAAGGAGACCCACATGCTAACCACCCTGGACCAACTCGAAACCCTCTACGGCCTGCCCCAGGAGCGTGCCCTACGCAAGGAAATCGCGTTTCTCAATGAGGATTACCAGGCGATGGTCAAAGCCTCGCCGCTGGTGATTGTCAGCTCTTCAGGCGCCGATGGCCTCGACGGCTCGCCTCGGGGCGATGTGCCGGGTTTTGTGCGGATCATTGATGAGCGCACGCTGGCGATCCCCGATCGGCCGGGCAATAACCGCCTCGATACCTTGCGTAACCTGTTGGTGGATCCGCGGATTGCCTTGCTGTTCATCATTCCGGGAATCGGTGAGACGTTGCGGGTCAACGGGCGGGCGCAGATTTCCATCGAACCTGAGTTGCTGCAGAGCTTTGCGGTCAACGGCAAGCCGGCGCGGTCGGTGATTGTGGTGCAGGTAGAAGCGGCGTATTTCCACTGCTCGAAAGCTTTTGTGCGCTCCGATTGCTGGAACCCGGACAAGCATGTGGAGCGTTCGACACTGCCGTCAGCGGGGGCTTTTCACAAGCGTTTGAATGATGGGCAGTTTGATGCCGAGGCCTACGACCGGGAAATGCCGGAGCGGGTCAAGGCCACGTTGTATTGAGGCACTGGCCGGCTCGGGCGCCCTTGAGATCGCCATCGCGGGCGAGCCCGCTCCCACAGGTAATTGCGCGGTACCAGGCTTTGAGTACACCCCGATACAAATGTGGGAGCTGGCTTGCCTGCGATGGCGGTGGATCAGGCGACGTACAGGTTATGCGGACTTTTCGACAGGCAGCCAGATTTCCACGGTGCCGGTGCCCTTATCCACATCAAAGTCGGCGCTGTAGCGCTCCAGATCCGGCCCGGCGACCTTGTACCCCGACGTCGGCAACCACTCGTACATAATCCGCTCATAGGTCTGCGACAGTGCATACACCGGCCCGTAGTGCGCGAAGACCGCATAATGATTGGCCGGCACTTCAATGGATTGAAAGTTGCCCGGCACATCACTTTTGGCTGGCACTTCGACCCCGGCGATGTAATCAAACTCTTCCTGGGTGGCGTTGTAGCAAACGCCGTAGGTCACGCCGCCCATGCGCTTTTTGATGTCCTTGATGCAGCTGTCGAACAACTCCCACAGCTTCGGAATGTCCCCCAGCGTGGCCTTGCCGTAATGACCGCCGACCCCGGCAATGACCATCGCCCTGCCCTCTTCCATGCGGGGTTCCAGGGGTAACGTTACCTGTTGGTTCATCTGCACAATCTCCATTGATAAATGACCAAAACCATACTGAGTATAGGGGCATAGTCATCCAACACTCCAGGCCGAAAATTTTCCGGCGCCATCTGGACAACCTACCCTCATCGCCCGTATTGTCTGCCCCGCAGGCCACCGCAGTGGCCGACGTCGCTCGGACGGTTCCGGGCGCTTACGTATTCCGAGGCAACAATGGCAGACCAAGGTTCGCCGCGCCGCTTTGCGCGCATAGATCGACTCCCCCCTTATGTTTTCAATATCACTGCCGAGCTGAAGATGGCTGCGCGTCGGCGCGGCGAAGACATCATCGACTTGAGCATGGGTAACCCCGACGGCCCGACTCCACCGCATATCGTGGAAAAACTGGTGACCGTCGCCCAGCGCGAAGACACCCACGGCTACTCCACCTCCAAAGGCATCCCGCGCCTGCGCCGCGCCATTTCGCGCTGGTACAAGGACCGCTATGAGGTGGATATCGACCCGGAAACCGAGGCCATCGTGACCATCGGTTCCAAGGAAGGCCTGGCGCACCTGATGCTGGCCACCCTGGACCAGGGCGATACCGTTCTGGTACCCAACCCCAGCTACCCGATTCACATCTACGGTGCGGTGATTGCCGGCGCCCAGGTGCGCTCGGTGCCGCTGATTCCCGGCGTGGACTTCTTTGCCGAGCTGGAGCGGGCGATCCGCGGTTCGATCCCCAAGCCGAAGATGATGATCCTCGGCTTTCCGTCCAACCCGACCGCGCAGTGCGTGGAGCTGGACTTCTTCGAACGGGTGATCGCCCTGGCCAAGCAGTACGACGTGCTGGTGATCCACGACCTGGCCTACGCCGATATCGTCTACGACGGCTGGAAAGCCCCGTCGATCATGCAGGTACCGGGAGCCAAGGACATTGCGGTGGAGTTTTTCACCCTGTCCAAGAGCTACAACATGGCCGGCTGGCGCATCGGTTTTATGGTGGGTAACGCGGAACTGGTCAACGCCCTGGCGCGCATCAAGAGCTACCACGACTACGGCACCTTCACCCCGCTGCAAGTGGCGGCGATTGCCGCGCTGGAAGGCGACCAGCAATGTGTGAAAGACATTGCCGAGCAGTACCGCCAGCGCCGCAATGTGCTGGTCAAGGGCCTGCATGAACTGGGCTGGATGGTAGAGAATCCGAAGGCGTCGATGTATGTCTGGGCAAAAATTCCCGAGGCGTATGCCGCCATGGGCTCGCTGGAATTTGCCAAGAAGCTGCTGCTCGAAGCCAAGGTGTGTGTGTCGCCGGGGATCGGCTTTGGCGAGTATGGCGATGACCATGTGCGCTTTGCGCTGATCGAGAACCAGGACCGCATTCGCCAGGCGGTACGCGGGATACGGGCAATGTTCCGGGCCGATGGCCTGGTCACCAAAGCCTGACCGAGTGATCGTTCCCACGCTCTGCGTGGGAACGTAGTCCGGGACGCTCTGCGTCCCAAAGCGTGACGCAGAGCATCACAAGGGGCATTCCCACGCGGGGCGTGGGAACGATCAGTCACCCCAGGTTGGGTTACACCACCAACGACAGCAACATGATAAAGCCCAGCGCCACGATGGACAGGATGGTCTCCATCGCCGTCCACGTCTTGAACGTCTCGGCCACGGTCATGTTGAAGTACTGCTTGACCAGCCAGAACCCTGCATCGTTGACGTGCGACAGAATCAACGACCCCGCCCCCGTCGCCAGCACCAGCAACTCCAGGTTGACCCCCGGCACCATCCCCACCACCGGCACCACAATGCCTGCGCCCGTAATGGTGGCCACGGTTGCCGAACCCGTGGCAATCCGAATCACCGCGGCTACCAGCCAGGCCAGCAGGATCGGGTTGATCTGCGCCGTCACCGCCATATGGCCGATCACGTCACCCACACCGCTGGTCACCAGCATCTGCTTGAAGCCACCACCGGCACCGATGATCAGGATGATCGCGGCGGTCGGCGCAAGGCTCGCATCCAGCAGCTTGAGGATCTGTTTGGAATGGATGCCCTGGCGATGGCCAAAGGTGTACAGCGACAGCAACAACGCCAGGAGCAAGGCACTGATCGGGTGGCCGATCATGTCCATCCAGTTACGCACGATGTGCCCGTCTGGCAGGGCAATGTCAGCGAAGGTTTTCAGCAGCATCAGGAACACCGGCAGCAGCACGGTGATCAGGGTGATGCTGAAGCTCGGCAGGTTTTTTGCGTCGGACTCGCGGGCCAGTTGGTCCACCAGTTCCTGGGACGGGTTGCCGGGGATGTACTTGGCAATGAACGTCCCGAAGATCGGCCCGGCAATGATGGCGGTCGGCAAGGCGACGATCAGGCCGTAAAGAATGGTCTTGCCGATATCCGCGCCAAACACGCCGATGGCCAGCAACGGCCCCGGATGCGGCGGCACCAGGCCGTGCACCGCCGACAGGCCGGCGAGCAACGGGATGCCGATCTTGATCAGCGACACACCGGTGCGCCGCGCAACGATAAACACCAGCGGGATCAGCAATACAAAACCGATCTCGAAGAACAGTGGGATGCCCACCAGGAAGGCCGCGAACATCATCGCCCACTGCACCTTTTCCTTGCCGAAGGCGCGGATCAGGGTCTGCGCGATCTGATCGGCACCGCCGGATTCGGCCATCATCTTGCCGAGCATCGTACCCAGCGCCAGGATAATCCCGACAAACCCGAGCACCCCGCCAAAACCGTCCTGGAAGGCCTTGATGATCTTGTCCACGGGCATGCCCGAGGTCAGGCCGAGAAAGCCTGCAGCGATGATCAGCGCAATAAAGGGGTGGACCTTGAACCGGGTGATCAACACGATCAGCCCGATGATAGTGACCACTGCATCAAGCAGCAGGTAAGACTCGTGGGACATGCCAAACATGGGGGTCGTCTCCTGTTTGTTGTTGTTATTAAAGCGGGTGTTGAATTTCGTGCCGTCGGATAGCGCTATCTTTCGGGCAAAAAATCATCGGGAAGGTTCAAAACCGTGGGTCAGCCACCACGCGTGGGTCTGCGCGGCCAACGCCTCGATGCTGTCTTTACTGGCGTTGAGGGCCAGGGTCAGCGGCTCGCCAATGGGCGATTCGAGGGTGGCGAACTGGCTGTCGATCAAGCTGGCCGGCATGAAATGGCCGGGGCGATGGGATACGCGGTCGGCGGCCACTTCGCGGGTCAGTTCGAGGAAGACAAACCCCAGGCCCGGCGCGGCTTCGCGCAGGTGATCGCGGTATTTTTTCTTCAAGGCCGAACAGGTGAGCACCGGATGCTCGCCGGCCTTGAGCGCACGACGCAACTCATCGCAGAGGATGTCGAGCCAGCCGGCGCGGTCGTCGTCGTTCAGGGGATGGCCTGCGCTCATCTTTTCGATATTGGCAGCCGGGTGAAAGCTGTCGCCTTCAATGGCGGTGGCGCCGTTCAACAGGCACAGGGCCTCGCTGACACTGGACTTGCCACATCCGGAAACACCCATGATGACCAGGGCAGTAACAGGTTGACTCATGAAACACCTCAGGACGCAGATAGCGCTACCTTTGCACGCCCTAAGGCTAGTGCAAAAACAGGCTTTTCCCGCGCCTAATTGTCATTTTTATGGAGTGACGCGTGCATCCTCTGCCACCGCTTGCACCAGGATCAGGCAACCCTTTGCGCAAGTATTTGCAGGCTTTTGGAGACAGCGCTACCTTAGTGCCTCGATTTTTGTTTGGCAAGCCGCCTGATGACCTCCAAGAACGATAAAAATACCCGCACCACGGGTCGCCCTACCCTTAACGAAGTCGCGCGCCTGGCCGGCGTCAGCCCGATTACCGCCTCCCGGGCCCTGCGCGGGATCAGCACCGTGGCCACCGAACTGGTGGAAAAAGTGCAGAAAGCCGCTGCCGAGCTGAACTACGTGGTCAACCCGGCCGCCCGCGCCCTGGCCTCCGCCCGCAGCCAGTCGGTGGTGGTGCTGGTGCCCTCGCTGTCCAACCTGCTGTTTATCGAAACCCTCGAAGCCATTCATCAGGTGCTACGGCCCAAGGGCTTCGAAGTGCTGATCGGCAACACCCACTATTCCCGGGACGAAGAAGAAAACCTGTTGCGCAACTACATGGCCTACCAGCCACGCGGCCTGCTGCTGACCGGCTTTGACCGCACCGAAAGCGCCCGGCGCATGGTGGAGTCGAGCAATGTGCCCTGCGTGTACATGATGGACCTGGACCCGACGGCCGGGGTCAACTGCGTCGGTTTCTCGCAGATCAGTGCCGGCGAAACCGCAGCAGCGCATCTGATCTCCCGGGGCCGCAAACGCCTGGCCTATGTCGGCGCGCAACTGGACCAGCGTACGCTGCTGCGCGGTGAAGGCTTCCGCCGTGGCCTGCAACAGGCCGGTTTGTATGACCCAACCCTCGAACTGCTGACCCCGCGTCCCTCGTCGGTGGGCCTGGGTGGCGAGTTGTTCCTGCAACTGCTGGCCAGCCATCCGGATGTGGACGCGATCTTCTTCGGCAACGACGACCTGGCCCAGGGTGCGCTGCTCGAAGCCCTGCGCCACGGGATCAAGGTGCCGCAGCAAGTGGCGGTACTGGGCTTCAACGACCTGCCCGCCTCCAGCTTCATGGTGCCGCGCCTGAGCAGCATCAGCACCCCACGCGAAGCCATTGGCCGACGCGCGGCAGAGCATTTGCTGACGGTGATGGCCGGCAACAAAATCGCCCGGCCGGTGGTGGATATGGGGTTTGAGTTGAAGGTACGCGAGAGCAGCTAGGCATTGGCTGTAGGAATGGGCTGACTGTGCGGCCACGCCTTGCTCCGTTACCTACGGTTGCGTCAGAATCCGCCGGCTTGTGCGCCTGGGTAGGGCTCTCTAAGGTGGCTCGGTCGCTGAATGTCTCGGTGATCGGGTTTAGTAGCCCGAACCTCCCACAAAACGTGCAAGAGCTTCATCAATCGGATGCAACTGTCCGTGCTTGATGGTGGCTGTGCGCAGGGCGCCCTCGTGGTGCGCCGGGTTTTGTGGGATCTACCGGTCTACTAACCTGCGTGCAGCCGCCACCCTTTCGTTTAGTAGCGATCAGGTGGTGGCCCCGTTAGAGATCCTGTATATGTTCAAAATAACTCCAAATCCCCCGCTTCATGACGCAAAACTCAACCTGGCCGCCCACCGCGCCATTGATCACTACCTCAACCCCCCAACCGCCCCCGCGCCCGAACCTTCCACTCTGTTCACCGTCACTTCCGGCGCCAGCAGCGAAAGCCTGATTGCCAACAGCTATGAAACCCTATCCTCAGTCACCACATTGCTGCTGGACCTGTCCGAAGACCTGACCGGCAAAGACCGCGACAGGGCATTGGCGATTCACCAGTTGAGCGAGTTGGGCGTGTTGCTGATGGGCACATTGATGGACCAGCAAACACTGCACAACTAAAGCCCAGACGCGATCAGAAAGGTGGGAGCTGGCTTGCCAGCTCCCACCTTTTTTACCGTGCCCACTTGGCCCCTGCTAAATTGGCCAACGCCAACTCACACCTGCCAGGGAAGCACCATGGGACACGCGCTGAAAATCTTGGGTCGCACTTCGTCCATCAACGTACGAAAAGTCCTGTGGACCTGCCAGGAACTGAACATCCCCTACGAGCGCGAAGACTGGGGCATCGGCTTCACCCCCACCCAATCACCCGCCTTCCTCGCCCTGAACCCCAATGCCCAGGTGCCGGTGATCATTGACGACAACGGCGTGCTCTGGGAATCCAACACCATCTGCCGCTACCTGGTGGGCCTGCACCAGCGCCATGACTTGCTGCCCGCCGCCCCCGCGCCTCGCGCCAGGGTCGAGCAATGGATGGACTGGCAAGCCACCGAACTCAACCCCTCCTGGGGCTATGCCTTCCACGCCCTGGTGCGCCAGAACCCGGACTTCCAGGACCCGCAGCGCATTGCTGCCGGCGTGCGCGGTTGGAACGACAAGATGGGATTGCTGGAGCAGCAGTTGATCAAGACCGGCGCCTATGTGGCCGGTGACAGCTTCAGCCTCGCCGATATCCTGGTCGGCCTGTCGGTGCACCGCTGGCGGATGACGCCCATGGAGCGCCCTCGCTACCCGGCTGTCGATGCGTACTACGCCCTGCTCAGCCAGCGCCCAGGTTTCCAGGCCTTTGCCCTCGACGGTCACAACTAAGGATTACACGATGAAAGGACTCAACGTACTGCTCACCGGCGCCTGCGGCAGGATCGGCAAGACATTTTTCGAAGCGTCGAAAGATCGCTACCGCTTTACCCTCACCGACCGCGTCGCACCGGGCTTCGCCCTCGACGGCCATCGCTTCGTGCAGGCCGACTTGAGTGACAGAACGGCCCTCACCGCACTGCTCGACGGCATCGACGTGGTTGTGCACCTGTCGGGCATTCCCCACGCCAGCGCCACCTTCGACGAACTGCTCCCCAACAATATCCTCGCCACCACCTATCTGTTCGAGGCCGCCGTAGCCGCCAACGTCAAGCGCCTGGTCTTCGCCAGTAGCGCCCAGACCATCGAAGGCTACCCGGTGGATCGGCAAATCACCCCGGGCATGCCGGTGCTGCCGGCCAACCTGTATGGCGTGAGCAAATGCTACGGCGAAGCGCTGTGCGGGTATTACGCAGCCAAAACCCCACTCTCCACCATCGCATTACGCATTGGCGCGTTTGAATTTGCCGAAACCCACGACTTGAACAACGCCCGCGACCTCAGCGCCTGGCTCAGCCCTCGGGATGCCGTGCAGTTGTTGCAGCGCTCGGTGGAGGCCGAGGGGGTCAAGCACCTGATCGCCCATGGCATTTCCAATAACCGCTTCAAGCGCCTGGACTTGAGCGAGACCACACGGGTTCTGGGGTATCAGCCGCAGGAGGATGCCTTCCAGGTCTTCGAGATTCCCATTACCTACTGAAGGCAATGGCCGCCGACGGCAAACATTGGCCGTCGGCAACCCGCCTCTTGCCTCGGTATTGCCCTCACAGCCAATGAATACGGGGTTTTAGTTCCCGGCACGCTAATTGCTAAACCCTATGGACCGTTCAAAACCACAGGTGCCCGATCATGTTGGTCAATACCCAAGTCTCGTCCGTGATCCAACAGTCCAAACGCCCCGACCTGGACCCGGCCAACGCCGCCGCCAGCGCGCTGTACAGCGGCGTGATGCAAAACGTGCAGAACGCTGCCGCCGCGACCCAGGTGCAGGCCACGCAAAAGGCCACCGACACCACGGCCAGCAACGTGGATGCGGCGTTTGCCAAGACCCGCCTGCAGTTGCAGGCAACACCGCCGACCAGCACCACGCCGGCCACCGCGACCAGCACCCAGGCCCGGACAGAGTTCACCGACTACATGGCCAAGACGCCGGCCGAGCGCATTCGCGATCAGATCCTCAAGGAAAAGGGCCTGACCGAAGAAGAAGTGAAAGCGATGCCTATCGAACAGCAGAATGCCATTGCCCTGGAAGTGACTGAGCGCCTGAAGATGCAGGCGGCGCAGCAGTTCGCCGAGAAGACCGCTGACCCGCAGATCAAGGCCGTGAAAGATACCCTGGCTGCCATCTGATATCACCCGCCACTGCCGCTCTGCGCGGGTTGAGCCTGGCAACCCACTCTCCCGCTGACCTGTGGCGAGGGAGCTTGCTCCCGTTGGACTGCGTAGCAGTCCCATTTCAGGGCCGCTTCACGCCCCAACGAAAGCAAGCTCCCTCACCACAGAGTGGGCACGGTCCCGTTACTGCAACTGCAGGGTGGAGTTGAACTGACCGATAGCATCCACCACATGCCGCGAGCCCTCCTGGATCTCCAGGATCACCTGCCCCGCTTCATTGGCCAATTCCACCCCCAGCCCGGTACGGCTCAGGCTCGACTGCATGCTCGATACCGCGCTCAGGGACAAGTCGTGGTTTTTGCGCACCACGTCGACAATCTCGATCGTCGCCTGGCTGGTACGCGCGGCCAGGCTGCGCACCTCGTCCGCCACCACCGCAAAACCACGCCCGTGCTCACCGGCGCGTGCAGCTTCAATGGCCGCGTTAAGCGCCAACAGGTTGGTTTGATCAGCAATCCCGCGAATGGTCTGCACGATGGTGCCGATAATGTCCGACTGCTTGCTCACCGCGTCGATACTCAGCGCCGCCTGATTCAGGTCGCGGGAAATTTCTTCGATGATCTGCACCGTCTGCTGCACCACTTCCGACCCCTTACGGGCGCAGGCGTCGTTCTGCACCGAGGTGGCGTGGGCCGAATCGGCAGCGGTCCGCAACGTGGTGACCTGGTGGGTGATATCACTGGCGAACTTCACCACCTTGTACAGGCGGCCATTGGCATCGAAGATCGGGTTGTAGGAGGCTTCCAGAAACAGCGTCTGGCCATACTTGTTGCGCCGTTCAAAACGATGGGAGTGAAATTCACCCCGGTTGAGCGACGCCCAGAACGCCTTGTAAGTCGGTGACTCCACCTCGGCGCGGTCACAGAACATGCTGTGGTGCTGACCAACGATTTCACCGAGGGAATATTGCACCGTCTTCAGGAAGTTCTGGTTGGCATTGAGGATCTGCCCCTGGGGCGTGAACTCGATGACCGCCATGGAGCGGCCGATGGCGTCAATCAGGCTCTGGTTTTCATGTTCGCGGTGGATCCGTTCGGAAATGTCCGACGCCACCTTGATCACGCTCTGCACCTGGTCATCCGGACCGAACACCGGCATGTAGCTGGCCTCCAGCCACACCTCCTCGCCGCTCTTGGTCAAGCGCATGAACGTGTCGCTGATGGGCTCGCCCTGGGCCAGGTCGCGCCACAGCTTGGCGTAGGCGTCGCTGCGGTAGTAGGACTCTTCACAGAAGATTCGGTGGTGTTTGCCACGTACTTCCTCGGCGCTGTAACCCATTGTCTTACAGAAGTTTTCGTTGGCATCCAGGACTATGCCGTCGCGATCAAACTCGATCATCGCCATGGAGCGGCTGATCGCCGCCAGCTTGGCCTGGGCCTGGGTCAACGCGCAGGAAAAACGTTCGATTTGCAACAGGTCGGATTTGTGGTGCAGGTTAAACATGGTCGGATCACCTTCAGCGCTGTCTTTGAATGACGGTTAGTTCTTGGATTTGACCCAGCACAACTTTCCACAAAACAGGCAAACGCAATCGTCCAGAGACAGGACAAGTGTCAGGCGATAGATAAATGATGGCTAATCGGAGAGTCCATGGGGCAACACTCGCTTCAAGGCATCCTTTTCTTGATGACCCTCTCTGGGGCCTGCTTCAACCGACACACGCAAGTCCATTTAACTTAAGGCTCCATTTTTCCCGGCGCGTTGAGGTACGCGCTCGCTATGCCAAAAACCACCCAGAACGCTTCATATGGCAAGCGACATAAGTGGTTATGGGTGAGCATAGACAGGGCTTGGCACTCTGCAAGGCCATTAATCAGCCAGCATTGGTAAATAGAGGTTGGAGGGGCGTGCGAGGGGGATATCAGGATGTATCTTGCCGTGTAGAAGCGAGCTTGCTCGCTCCTACAGTGAAGGGCTTAGTGACCGAACAGGCCTGTCTCAGTTTTCTTGGCTTTTTTGTCCGCGCGTTTTTCATCGGCGGTCTTTGCCGGTTTTTTCTTCGCGGCTTTCTTTGAATCCATACCTTTGGCCATGATGCATGCTCCACTAACAGAGGAAGTAAGCATGGGTATAACACCTATTGCCCAACAGAAGGCGCTTTGCCCGACTTATAATCCCCAGCCCTTGATCACGCTTGTCCAAATACCATGCCCGAGTTGCACATTGATCTACTGGCAGAGCCCCTGTGGCCGTTGCTGAACAAGTTCTACCGCCGCCATAACTCGCCGATGAAGGCCCTCAAGGGCGGCCAGTTGTGGGTCGCGCGCAACAGCGAGGTCGTCGCCGGCCTGTGCCTGAGCCCCGTGGTCGGCGGTCAGTGGCTGACCGGGCTGTTTGTCGATCCGGCATTACGCGGACAAGGGCTGGCGGCGCGGCTGATCGCTGAAGCGATTGCGCCTGTCGAAGGCACGGTGTGGCTACTGTGCCACCCCGACCTGGAAGGGTTTTATACAGCCCAGGGCTTCAGCCAGCAGACCGCGTTGCCGCAGTCGCTGGCAGAGCGCCTGGTGCGCTATAAACGCAACAAGCCGATGATTGCCATGGGCCTGTGCCGCCAGGGTTAAGCGTCGGCGGCGGGATCCAGCTCCGGGAACATCACCTCGATAAACCCGAATTTGCTGAAGTCTGTGATCCGCGACGGGTACAGGCGACCGATCAGGTGGTCGCATTCATGCTGCACCACCCGCGCATGGAAGCCATCGGCAATCCGCACAATCGGCTCGCCCTTGGGGTCAAAACCCTCGTAGCGAATCTGCTGGTAGCGATCCACCGCACCGCGCAGGCCTGGCACCGACAGGCAGCCTTCGTAACCCTCCTCCAACACCGGGCTCAGCGGGGTAATCAGCGGGTTGATCAGGATGGTCTGGGGCACCGCCGGGGCATCCGGGTAGCGCTCGCTGCTCTCGAAGCCGAAGATCACCAGTTGCAGGTCGACACCAATCTGCGGCGCGGCCAGGCCAACGCCACCCACGTGTTCCATGGTCTGGAACATGTCGTCGATCAGTTGCCACAGCTCGGGGCTGTCGAACATTTCCGGGGGCACCGGGGGCGCGATACGCAGCAGGCGTTCGTCGCCCATTTTCAGGATTTCACGAATCATCGATCAACTTTCATCAGAGGTGGGTTTGGGCAGCGAATGGTCCCGGCCAAGGCCCGAGACATGCTGTTTTTGATCAGGGTGGTGTTCGCCAAAGTCTTTTTCGCCCGGGTCTTTGCCTTCGGCAGACATGTGCTCGATCACCGCGTTCATCTCCGCGCCCAGCAGTAATACGGCGGCGGAAATATAGAAGTACAACAGCAGGACAATGATCGCGCCGATGCTGCCGTACATGGCGTTGTAGTCGGCGAAGGTTTTCACGTAATAGCCAAAGCCCAGGGAAGCCACGATCCAGACCACCACCGCCAGCACCGAGCCTGGCGTGATAAAGCGAAATTTCTGCTTCACGTCCGGCATCACGTAGTACATCAAGGCCACGGCGAACATCAGCAGGATCACAATCAACGGCCAGCGCAGGATGGTCCACAGGGTAACGACGAACTCCTGCATGCCAATCTGCCCGGCCAGCCACTCCATCACTTGCGGCCCCAGGACCATCAACGCGGCGGCGGCCAGCAACATACCGGCGATACCCACGGTGTAGAGAATCGACAGCGGGAAACGTTTCCAGATCGGCCGGCCTTCCACCACGTCGTAGGCGGCGTTCATCGCGCTCATCATCAGGCGCACGCCCGCCGAGGCGGTCCACAGCGCGATAACGATACCCACCGACAACAGCCCACCCTTGGATTGCTGCAATTGGTCAATCACCGGGTTGACCTGCTCCAGGGCCTGGGGCGGCAACACCAGTTCCGATTGCAGGCGCAACCAGCTGAAGAAGTCCGGCAGGTGCAGGAAACCAATCAGGGCAATCAGGAACAGCAGGAAGGGAAACAATGAAAACAGCATCTGGTAGGCCAGTGCCGAGGCGTAGGTGGGCATCTCGTCGTCGATGAACTCTGTGACGGTGCGCATCAATACGCGGTGCAGCGGCAGATCTTTTAATACCGGAAAAATCATAGCGTCTCCTTTCGCCGCAAAAAGGTTGAGTTCGTGGGCGACTCAGGGGCCGTTTTCTACATCAAGGTAGCCTATTTGGCGACCTTGAAACAATTTCGAAACTTTAATCCGCCGGTGTGACATAAAAACGGCCATCCGTGGATGACCGTTATGCTGCGTGTTGGCAGGCGGGTGAATCAGGCTTTGTCGACCGTATTCTTTACCGCGTCCTTGACCTTGCCGATCGCTTGCTGGGCTTCGCCCTTCTTCTCTTGGATCTTGCCTTCGGCCTCAAGCTGGGTGTTGTCAGTGGCTTTGCCGACACCTTGTTTGATATTGCCAATGGCTTCGTTCGCTAAACCTTTTGCCTTATCCGCTGTGCTGCCCATGGTATTTCTCCGTAAGAACAATCAAGGGTTTTGGTCATTACCTAAGGATTGACCCTGGGCGTTTGCGTAGAGTTTCAATTATTTGCGTCAGGCATTTCATCACCCTGTACAGGTTTGGCTTTATGTTTTGCGGCCAACCCACGAGAATGCCCGGCAGATTCAGGCTCAACCGCTGAATAACAGATCCCGTAGGAAGGTTATGAAACTCAATAAATCACAGGCCATCGCCCGCAGAAACCTGGAACTGGGCGGTGCCGTGCTCGGTGTCAACAACTGCCACTTCACCGACCTGGACCGCAAGCGCAACATCTGGTGGTTCGACCTACCGGTGGCGCGCATCGCCATTGGCCAGTACGAGTGGATTCATTTGTTGATGCACAACGCCGAAACCGATCAGCTGCTGCACCTGAAAGTACCGACCGTGTACCTGCGTGAGAAGCTTGAAGGGTTGGTGGTACGCAATGCAGGCAAGCGCAAGCCGGAGATTACCCTGGAGCTGAGCGCGGACAAGGACTCGTTCCTGAAGGATGTACGCCCGGCAGGCGCTGGCGTGAGCTTCGCGCAGTTCGCCCTGTAGACACCCGATCGGAAATGTGGGGGCTGACAGGACGCCATCGCGGGCAAGCCCGCTCCCACAGGGGTTGTGCTGTACAGGTGTTTTGAGTGCGGCCCAGGACAAATGGCTTGTCGGGTCGCCGCATCGCGGCGACAGCGGTGGGTCAGTCGACACTCAGCGCCCAATAAAAAGCCCCGCATTCGCGGGGCTTTTTGTTTACTTCTTCAGGCCCAGTTTCTTCATCTCTTCATCGCGCAACTCACGACGCAGGATCTTGCCCACGTTGGTGGTCGGCAGTGCTTCGCGGAACTCGACAGCCTTCGGCACTTTGTAGCCGGTGACGTTGGCGCGCATATGCTCCATCACCTGCTCCTTGGTCAGTGTCGCGCCTGGCTTGACCACGATGAACAGCTTGATGTGCTCGCCCGATTTCTCGTCCGGTACACCAATGGCCGCGCATTGCAGCACGCCCGGCAGGCTTGCCAGCACGTCTTCCAGCTCGTTGGGGTAGACGTTGAAACCGGAGACCAGAATCATGTCCTTCTTGCGATCAACGATGCGCATGTAGCCGTCTGGCTGGATGATCGCGATATCGCCGGTCTTCAGCCAGCCTTGGCTGTCGAGCACTTCGGCGGTGGCGTCTTCACGCTGCCAGTAGCCCTTCATCACTTGCGGGCCCTTGACGCACAGCTCGCCGATTTCGCCCAGGGGCAACTCGACGCCCTCATCCGAGATGACTTTGCACAGGGTCGAGGGCACCGGGATGCCGATGGTGCCGATCTGGATATTCTGGATCGGGTTGACCGTGGCCACCGGGCTGGTTTCGGTCATGCCGTAACCTTCACAGATATTGCAGCCGGTCACGGCCTTCCAACGCTCGGCCGCCGCCAGTTGCAATGCCATGCCACCCGACAGCGTGACCTTGAGCCCCGAGAAGTCCAGCTTGCGGAAGCCTTCGTTGTTGCACAGGGCCACGAACAGGGTGTTCAGGCCGACAAAGCCGCTGAACTTCCACTTCGACAACTCCTTGACCATCGCCGGCAGGTCGCGCGGGTTGCTGATCAGGATGTTGTGGTTGCCGATCAGCATCATCGCCATGCAATGAAAGGTGAAGGCATAGATGTGGTACAGCGGCAGCGGCGTGATCAGGATCTCGCAGCCTTCGTTGAGGTTGGAGCCCATCAGCGCCTTGCACTGCAGCATGTTGGCGACCAGGTTGCGATGGGTCAGCATCGCACCCTTGGCCACGCCGGTGGTGCCGCCGGTGTATTGCAGCACGGCGACGTCTTCGCTGGCCGGGCTGGCGTCGGTGACCGGCTGGCCATGCCCCTTGGCCAGGACGTCGTTGAACTTGATCGCCTGGGGCAAGTGATAGGCCGGGACCATCTTCTTCACGTACTTGATAACGCTGTTGATCAGCAACCGCTTGAGCGGCGGCAACAGGTCAGCCACTTCGGTGACGATCACGTGCTTGACGCCAGTCTTGGGCACGACTTTTTCTGCCAGGTGCGCCATGTTGGCCAGGCAGATCAGGGCTTTGGCCCCGGAGTCGTTGAACTGGTGTTCCATCTCCCGCGCGGTGTACAGCGGGTTGGTGTTGACCACGATCAGGCCGGCGCGGATAGCGCCAAACACGGCGACCGGGTATTGCAGGAGGTTTGGCAATTGCACGGCGATTCGATCACCGGGCTGCAAGTCGGTATGCTGTTGCAGGTACGCGGCAAAGGCACCGGACAATTCGTACAACTCACCGTAGGTGATTGTCTTGCCCAGGTTGCTGAAAGCCGGTTTGTCGGCGAAGCGTTGGCAGGACTGTTTCAGTACCGCCTGAATATTTTGATACTCGTCTGGATTGATGTCTGCAGCAATCCCGGCGGGGTACTTATCCTTCCAAAAGTCTTCGATCATGGAAGCCCACTCCTCAGCGACGCGAATTCATTCACCGCATTTGATGCGATTATTATTTGTGTGTTTTTAGGTGATTCCGGCTGTTTCAAGCAGGCCGAGAGGTCACAAAGCGCGCCGAGAGTAGCAGCTTTGCCAAGGGCCGCCTAGAGCCAAAAGAGGGCCCTACAGTCATAAACATGACTCAAGAATATGCAGTAGTCATTTTTAGAGCAAAGATTCTATAACCTGCGAAACCGCTCTACTTTAAGGGTGTACACCGTAAATGTGGGAGCTGGCTTGCCAGCTCCCACATTTGAATCGCATCAATTCAGGTCAGGCGATATCGCGAAGCTCTCTGCGCAGGATCTTGCCTACCGGCGTCATCGGCAGCGAGTCGCGCAACACAATGTGCTTGGGCACTTTGTAGCCGGTGAAGTTGGCCTTGCAGTAAGTCTTCAGCTCCTCAAGGCTGACACCCTGGGCCCGCGCCACCACGAACAGTTTCACCGCCTCGCCGGTACGCTCGTCAGGCACGCCGATCACCGCGCAGTTGGCGACGTTCGGGTGGGCCATCACCACGTCTTCGATCTCGTTGGGGTACACATTGAAGCCCGAGACGATGATCAGGTCTTTCTTGCGGTCGACAATGCGCACAAAACCGTCGGGGTCGATCACCGCAATATCGCCAGTCTTGAGCCAGCCCTCGGCGTCCAGGGTCTCGGCAGTGGCCGCCGGTTGCTGCCAGTAGCCCTTCATGACCTGCGGGCCCTTGATGCACAACTCGCCCCGCTCGCCCATCGGCAACTCGACGCCGGCGTCATCAATAACCTTCATCGCCGTGCCCGGCACTGGAATACCCACGGTACCCAGGCGGGATTGATCACCGTAGGGGTTGGTGCTGGCCACTGGCGACGTCTCAGTCAGGCCGTAGCCTTCGCCGATGGAACAGCCGGTGATCTGCTTCCAGCGCTCGGCAGTGGCCTTGACCAGGGCGGTACCGCCGGAGTTGGTGATCTTCAGGTGGGAGAAGTCCAGGGTCTTGAAATCCGGGTGCTCCATCAAGGCGACAAACAGTGTGTTGAGCCCCAGCAACCCGGTAAACCGCCACTTCTTCAATTCCTTGATAAAGCCGCCGATATCCCGTGGATTGGTGATCAGCACGTTGTGGTTGCCGGTAACCATCATGCACATGCAGTTCGCCGTAAAGGCATAGATGTGATACAGCGGCAGCGGCGCGATCATCACCTCCTGCCCTTCCTTGACCAGCGGATGCCCGTCTTCACGCAGCTGGGACATGCACGCCCGCACCTGCTGCATGTTGGCTACCAGGTTGCCGTGGGTGAGCATCGCGCCCTTGGCCAGGCCGGTGGTGCCGCCGGTGTATTGCAGCACGGCGATGTCATCGAGGGTTATCGGGTGGCGGGTCACGGCCAGGCCCGCCCCCATGCGCAAGGCGCGCTTGAACGACACCGCCCGAGGCAGGCTGTAGGCCGGGACCATCTTCTTCACTTTGTCGACCACGGTGTTGATCAGCCAGCCCTTGGCGGCGGGCATGAAGTCGCCCATCTTCGCTTCGATCAGGTACTCGATCTCGGTGTCGGCCGCCACTTCCTGGACCCGGGAACCAAACAGGTTGAGGTAGACCAGCGCACGAATGCCCGCATCCTTGAACTGATGGCGCATTTCCCGCGGGGTGTACAACGGGTTGGTGTTGACCACCACCAGCCCGGCGCGCAAGGCGCCGAACACGGCAATCGGGTAATGCAGGACGTTGGGCATCTGCACCGCAATACGGTCGCCCGGCTTGAGATCGGTGTGGTGTTGCAGGTAGCCGGCGAACGCCGCACTCTGGCGCTCCAGGTCGGCGTAGGTCAGGGTGATCCCCATGTTGCTGAATGCCGGACGGTCGGCAAAGGCTTTACAGGAACGCTCGAAGACTTCGATTACTGACTTGTACGCCGACAGGTCAAGCTCATTGGGAACGCCTGTTGCGCGTTTGTCATTCCAGAAATCAGGTTGCATTATTCTTGTCCTCTTACCCGAGTGTGCCCGACCGCTTCCGGCTGTTTAAGGGAAGCGGAGCTTCGGGGACGTTAGCAGCTATGGCCAAACAGGCAAATACACTAAAACGTGTCATTGATTGTATGAATCTTGCCCCTGAGGCCGCGGGTGATCAGACGCCGGCCCTCGGATGAGCTATACACTGCAACGACCCTGAGCAAAGGAAGCGCCATGAACCACACCACTTTCTGGCTGACCGCGAACGACCGCAGCCGCCTGTACGTCAACCAGTGGCTACCGGACGGCACGCCCACGGCGCTGGTGATGCTGGCCCATGGCATGGCCGAGCACAGCGGCCGCTATGCGCGCCTGGCCCAGGCCCTGTGTGATGCCGGCTACGGCGTGTACGCCCCGGACCTGCGCGGCCATGGCCGTACCGCCGATGAAGGCACCCTGGGCCTGTTTGCCGAGCGCGATGGCTGGAACAAAGTGGTAGGTGACCTGGCCGCGCTCAACCAGCACATCGGCCAGCAAGCCCCCGGTGTGCCGATCCTCCTGCTGGGCCATAGCATGGGCAGCTATATCGCCCAGGCCTATCTGTTGCATCACAGTGCCAGCCTGCACGGGGCGATTCTCAGTGGGTCGAACTTCCAGCCGGTGGCCCTGTACCGCGCCGCCCGCCTGATCGCCCGGGCCGAACGCCTGCGCCAGGGCCTCAGGGGCCGCAGCGCACTGATCGAGTTTCTGTCGTTTGGCTCGTTCAACAAGGCCTTCAAGCCCAACCGCACGGCGTTTGACTGGCTGAGCCGCGACCCGGACGAAGTGGACAAGTACATCAACGACCCCCTGTGCGGCTTTCGTTGCACCAACCAGCTATGGATCGACCTGCTGGGTGGCTTGCAGCAAATCAGCAAAGCGTCCAATCTCAAACAGATTGATCCGGGCCTGCCAATCCTGGTGATGGGCGGCGAATGTGATCCGGTCAGTGAAGGCAAGCGTCTCACCAGCCTGGCCAACGCATTGCGCGATGCCGGCTGCCAGAACCTGCACGTGAACATCTACCCGCAGGCGCGCCACGAACTCTTCAATGAAACCAACCGCGATGCGGTCACCGCTGATGTGCTGGCCTGGATGGCCCAGGCCGTGAACCATCGCCGGCCGGCGCGCTGCGAGTGAACGCATAAATATTTTCGTTTAAAATCAACGAATTAAGATTACCGATTAGCCACAGGATGCAGGATCAGATGACCCAGGTTACCAACACTCCGTACGAAGCCCTCGAAGTTGGCCAGAAAGCCACCTACAGCAAAACCGTGGAAGAGCGCGATATCCAGCTGTTCGCGGCAATGTCCGGCGACCATAACCCGGTGCACCTGGATGCCGAATTCGCCAAGGCGACGATGTTCAAGGAGCGGATCGCCCACGGCATGTTCAGCGGCGCCTTGATCAGCGCGGCAGTCGCTTGTGAGCTGCCTGGGCCGGGCACCATCTATATCGGTCAGCAGATGAGCTTCCAGAAGCCGGTGAAAATCGGCGACACCTTGACCGTACGTCTGGAAATCCTCGAGAAGCTGCCCAAGTTCCGCGTGCGGATTGCCACCCAGGTGTTCAACCAGCGTGATGAGTTGGTGGTGGATGGCGAAGCCGAGATCCTCGCGCCACGCAAACAGCAGGTTGTGACCTTGACCGAGTTGCCGGCGATCAGCATCGGCTGATCAGGCATGTGAAATAAAGAATGTGGGAGCGGGCTTGCCCGCGATGGCGTCATTTCAGTCGATACATACATCGACTGATCAACCGCTATCGCAGGCAAGCCAGCTCCCACATTTGTATCGGGGTACGTCGCAATTACCAGTGGGAGCAGGTTTGCCTGCTCCCACATTTGTTACCTCGGCGCAGCTCAGGACTGGGCGCGAGCCTGGTTACGCAGGGCTTTCACCTGGTCGTGATTGCGTTGCGCACCATGATACTGGCGCTCAACCAGGTCACGAATACCGACCAGGTTGTGCTTGTTGATTTTCTCGATGGCCTCTTTGTAAGCCTTCAGTGCGTGGTCTTCACCGCGCTCGGCTTCGTTGAGTACCGCTTCTTCGTCCTTGCCGGTGACCATCGACTTTACGTCGACCCAGCCACGGTGCAGTGCGCCGGCCACGCTGCCGGAATCTTCCGGATCGCCACCCAAGGCCCGCACCGCCGTTTGCAGTTCGGCAGCCGCCGACGCGCAGTCTGCGGAACGCTTGATGAACAGCGCCTTGAGCTCAGGGTGCTTGATGTCTTCTGCGCAGGTCTTGAAGCCTTCCTGGCCGTCTTTGCTGGTTTCGATCAGGTCATTGAGTACGGAGATCGACTCTTTGTTGATATCAGTCATTTTTCAATTCCTTCGCGGGTTTAGAAAGGTATTGGGGTAGTTGCAGCGCCCGTGCCAGGTCTTGAATCAATATTTATTCTTTATTTTTCAACAAGTTATAAATATCCCTCAAATATGTATCCGCTTTATTTGCATGATCTGTCATTTGGCCTTCATGCAGAATGCCTGTATTTTCCAAGGCATCCTCCTGATTGCCTGAAGCCCGTATGAACCCCGAAAAACTCGAACTGCTGATCACCCGCCAAATGCCGTTCGGCAAGTACAAGGGCCGGATCATTGCCGACCTGCCCGGCCCGTACCTGAACTGGTTTGCCCGCGAAGGGTTCCCCCACGGTGAACTCGGCGGCTTGCTGGCCTTGATGCAGGAAATCGACCACAACGGCCTGTCCGAACTGCTGGAACCGCTACGCGCCAAACACGGTAAACCCGCCCCGCGCCACTAACCGAGCCCGCCCATGCCCCACACCCGCGACGAAGCCTATTGGCAGGCCATTGCCCAGCGCTATGACCTGGAGCCCAGCCCCATCAACCTGGAAAACGGCTACTTTGGCCGCATGAGCCGGGCCGTGTTGGCCCAGTATCAGGAGCACGTGGCCTTCATCAATCGCAGCAACTCGGTGCATGTGCGCCAGCGCTTCGAGCAAGGGCAACATGTCGAGATTCGCCGGCAACTGGCCGAGTTGGTCAACGTCGACCCAGAAGCGATTGCTTTCACCCGCAATGCCACCGAAGCCCTGCAGTCGCTGATCCGCAACTACAACCGCCTGCAGCCGGGCGACCAGGTGCTGATCAGCGATCTGGAATACGACACGGTCAAAGGCGCCATGCGCTGGCTCGCCGGCTACCGGGGTGTAGAGGTGATCGAAGTGTCCCACGCCCATCCGGCCAGTTTCGACAGCCTGCTGCAGACTTATCGCGACACCTTCAGCCGCTACCCACGCCTGAGGCTGATGGCGCTGACCTATGTCACCCACCGCACCGGCCTGGTCATGCCGGTGGAGGCCATCGCCCAGGTTGCGCGGGAATATGGCGTCGAAATCATCCTCGATGGCGCCCATGCCCTTGGCCAGATCGACTTCGACCTGGCCCAGTTGGGCATCTCGTTCGCCGGCTTCAACCTGCACAAGTGGATCGGTGCACCGCTGACCCTGGGCTTTCTCTATATCGCCCCGCAGCGGCTGGCGGACATTGACCCGGACATGGGCGAGTTCCATTACCCAGCCAGCGACGTGCGCGCCCGTACGTCCTACAGCACGCCGAACTTTCCAGCGCTGATGACCTTGCCGCTGGTGCTCGAAGAGCATCGGACCCTGGGCGGCGCGCAGGCCAAGGGGGCGCGGGTGAAATACCTGCGTGACCTGTGGGTGAGCCAGGTACGGCCATTGCCGGGGATCGAGGTGCTGACCTCGGATGATCCACGGTTGTATTGCGCGATTACGGCGTTCAAGTTCAACGGGCGCGATCAACAGGTGATGGCGGATCGATTGCTTAATGAATACAACCTGTTTACCACCCTGCGCAGTGGGGCAGCGTTTGGTACCTGCATACGCGTGACGCCGGGGGTGGTGACGTCGGCGGCGGACATCGACGTGCTGGTCAATGCCATTACCAAGCTGAACACTGATTAAAATGTGGGAGCGGGCTGGCCTGCGATGGCGGTGGGTCAGTCAAATATCGGTTAACTGAACCAGCGCTATCGCAGCATAGGTATCTACACAACTCTTTTCTGGGGTTGTGTACATATCCGTTGTTGCGGTTATGGCGGCTATTGGTTCCGCCCTTACGGCGGGTCACTTTTGGAAAAGAGCCCCAAAAGTAACCAAAAGGGCTCTTGCCCCACCACTCGGCACCTCGCCTAGGCTCGGTGTGCCCGTCATCCGACATTGATTTGGGGGGCCGCCGCGATGGGCCATCCATGGCCCAGCGCGGCTAACCCGGCGTCCTGCCGGGTTACCCCCCAAATCAATATCGGATGACGGCCAGCGTGGTTTAACGGGGCGCCTAAGATCAAAATCAAAGCAAAGCGAGGCGGCCTGACAGCCGACCTGATCCTCGAGGCGTACGCGGATTCCTGTGGGAGATTCTATGGTTTTGGGGAAGCCCCCAAAACCGCTTTTGACTGGTATTCGCTCAGGTTTTTCATGAGCGAAAAGGCGATGCGCGCCAGCTTGCGGCCAATGATGACCAGGGCTTGAGTCG
>NZ_JAAQWS010000034.1:0-32990 GCF_012985645.1 Pseudomonas sp. WS 5410
TCGACGATCAGGTCGGCTGTCAGGCCGCCTCGCTTTGCTTGTGATTTTGATCTGAGGCGCCCCGTTAAACCACGCTGGCCGTCATCCGATATTGATTTGGGGGGTAACCCGGCAGGACGCCGGGTTAGCCGCGCTGGGCCATGGATGGCCCATCGCGGCGGCCCCCCAAATCAATGTCGGATGACGGGCACACCGAGCCTAGGCGAGGTGCCGAGTGGTGGGGCAAGAGCCCTTTTGGTTACTTTTGGGGCTCTTTTCCAAAAGTGACCCGCCGTAAGGGCGGAACCAATAGCCGCCATAACCGCAGCAACGGATATGTACACAACCCCAGAAAGGAGTTGTGTAGATACCTATAGCCACCGCAGGCAAGCTCGCCCTCACCGTGTGAACCTTACAAACTGATCTGCCCCCGCTCCTCATCCGTCAGCCGTGCCTTGGCCTGTTCGCTCAACGGCCCCGCCCCCAGCACCTGCACCGGGCTGTCAGGGTTGTAGGTCGGCGCCCGGCGTGCCTCTTCCTCCCGGCGTTGCACCGGCTCGGTGCCAAACCCCAGCACTTCCACCGTGACGATCGACGCCCGGCCCTGGCGCGCTGCAGCCTGTTGGTTGCGGGCCGCGTCTTCGGCGGCCTGGGATGCCGCTGCCCCCGCCGCGCTGGCTGAGCTCATGGCCGCGGTGTTGACCGCCGCCGACACCGGCACCCCGGACGATTTCCCCTGGGTCTGGATGTTCGCCGCGTTGACCACTCGCAGCGCGGCAATGTTAATATTGCCCGACACACGAATCCCCGCTTCACCGGCGTCGATGGTGCCCAACGGCGCAATCAGGTCGATATCCCCTGCCGGCACTTCCGGGATCGGGTTAAGCGTGGCGATCCCCGCACCGGTACTCGGCACCGACGGCGACAGGCTGACGTTGCCCCAGTTGTCATACACACGCCGTGGCGGGGTGTAGACCACGGTGGTCTTGGAACCCCGCCCGGCGTTGATATCGCCTGCGGCGGACCAGCCCATGATCGAGCCGCCAAAGGTGGTCATGATCCGGCTCTGGCCCAGCAGGATGCTGTCCAGGGAATACAGCTGGATATCCCCCGCGCCCTGGGTAATGACCCCGGCGGTGGACGGCGGTGCCGCCCCCTCGATGCCGAATGTCTGGCCACCGCCCGGGGTGAGCATCTGGATCGAGCCACCGAAATTGGTGTGCACCCCGGCACCGCCGAACAGGGTGATATCGCCCTTGTAGACGATGGTATTGCCGGCCACGTCCTTGTCCGGGAACAACCCGGCAATCGCCGCCCGCCCCCGCACATAGCTGCCCTCGCGCACGCCGCCAGCCTGGTTGTATTCGCGACCGGCGGCCTTGAGTTCGGCAAAGTACACTTCACGGGCAAACACCCGCTGTTGCTGCGCCGGCAGCGCCGCGTAGTAGGCGCGGGCCTGTTCACTGTCACCGACAAACCCGAAGCGCTCGGCCAGCCACCCGGCCAGTTCGCGCTCGTAGGTCTTGGCGACTTTGCCTCCCAGCAGCGTCAAAGGCTCGCCCGTCTGCAGTTGGTTCTCAGGATTCAGGTAAGTCTCGACAAAGCGCCGGTAGTCCGGGCCGTTGGGGCCAACACCCGCCAGCATGACGATGCTCGCGCCGGGACGGCTGTCACCTGCGGCCACGGCGCCAAGGCTGTTGACGCTGACCTTGTCCTCCATAAGGAGGTTGCGCCCTGCCGTCAACTCCAGGGTGCCGGGCCCTGCGACATTGAAGCTGCTGTAGAGCATGTCGCGCCCGGCACTGACAATGGAGATGTCAGTCAGGCCGTTATGCACGAACAGGTTGGCGTCGAAGGCATATTCACCGGTATCCACTTCGCCACCGCTGGCGCCCCCCAGGCGCGTGCCGCTGCTGACGATGTCACGCCCCGCCCGCATCCAGACCGGGCCTGCGCCCTCATAAAACGTTTGCCCCACACGCGGGTCTCCAGCGCTGGTGATGGTCAGGGCACGCCCACTGTTGACGCCCAGCAGATCACCGCTCAACGCATAAAAACGCGCAGGTTCTAGGGTATCGCCCCACGACGTGCTGGCCGTGTTGGCACCGAAGGTGAACAGCGGGAAAAGCCCCAGGCGCGCAATGTTGCTATCGCCGGAAAGGTTGCCGCTGCGCGCGATGGGCAGGGAGTTGACGAAGCCCAGGAACGCCGGGTTGAGGATCGTCGCCATGCTGTCCGGCGCGGCGCTGGAACGGCTGACGGTGAGGTCGCCGCCATAGATCGAATCCCCAGCCAGCAATTGCAATTGACCGTTGGCCGATGGCGCCAGCACCAGTGCCGCCAGCGGTGGCAGCGAGCCAGGGTTGGCGGTCGCGGCACGCCCGTAATACAGGCTGCCGCTGGCGGCCACCGCACGCAATGTGGCGGGATAGACCGCCGCCATATCCGTCTCCAGCGTTTGCGTCAGCGGCGTAAGGTTGCCACCGGCCGAAAACAGGTCCACTGCCGTGTTGCGGGTCCACAGGCTGAACCAGCTCTGCCCGACGCCGTTGACCCCGTCGTTAACGTAGGCCAAGGCATTTGTCTGTGCGACGCGCCCTGGATCGGCCACATCCTGCAGCACCAGGTCGCCACGGGTGGCCAGGTTGAAGGTGGCATCACCGGGCAACAGGCTCATGCCACCGGCCGCCGCGGCTGACGTGGCGCGCAGTGGATCATAGGCGCGGACTTCGCCGGGGCTCTGGTCGATCACCCGGCTGCCATAACGCAAGGTCAGGCTGCCCAGGGCGCCGCCGGTCAGTTGCACGTGCCCACGCAGGTTCACCAGCGTGCCATTGAGGTGGTCCTGGGTAATCTGACTACCTGGATTCACGGCACCGCCGACCCGCAGGCTCAAGTCGCCACCACCGGTCAGTTGCAGGCTGCCGTCAGCCGCCACGCGCCCGGTGCTGCCCACCGCCAACACCAACCCCTGGCTGCGCAAGTTCACCGCCTGGGGCACATAACCGGCAGCCAATGGCCGGATGATCCCGGCATCGCCGCCCACGTCGACATTCAGGTTGCCCCCGCCCAACGTACCGAAGCCGGTGAAGCCCACCATCTGGTCGGCGCCCCCCGCCAGGGCAAGGTTGCTGGCGTAGGTACCAAAATTGATCCACCAGGCCGTCGCTTGTGCCGCCGAGCCACTCAAACCATTGCCCTGGCGCCATAACCAGTTGCCGACATTCGCCGAATCCTGGCCGCGATCGTTGCGGACCGGACGCCCCGAGGCACTGAGTGACGGGCTGGTGATGTTACCGGTCAGGTTCCCACCCACTTTCAACGACAGGTTGCCGCCCGCCTCCGGATACCAGGCGCGGTACACACTGTCTGCGCTGCCATTGACCAGTTTCTCGTTGCCACCCACGCTATTGCCCAGCACCTTGGCGTTTTCGCCAAGCGCCCGTGGCAGGTTGTAGGGGTCGTTGGCCGAGGTGCCCGTGGAAGAACTGCCAGCGGTGTAGACCCCGTACAGCGATTCCATGCTCAGATTGCCAGCGGCCAGCAGGTCCAGGTCGGCGGCGCCGGTGCGGACCACACTGAAACGGCTACTGCCCCCGGCCACCAGGCTGTAGGCATCGCCGCCCGACTCACAGGAACCGGGGTAGTCCGTGCAGGTTCCAAGGTTGCCAGGGCTCACGGGCTTGCCGACCATGCTGGTGTCGCCGTAATTGTCGATGGAACCCTGCTCGGTCCAGACCAGCACGCCCTGGGCGAACATGCCGTAATGGCTGTCGGCCAGACGCAGGTTGCCGGTCACTGGAGAAACTTGCAGCCTGCTACTGTCGACCGCCTGGGTGTCAGCCCCGGCCACCAGGCGGATCGCCCACGCCTGGGAGCCTTCCGTCAGCATCGGCGCAACGCCCCAGTTCTTGCCCTGGCGGCCGGCCTCCTCGACCCGCAATTTCACCGACTTCGCATTGCCCGCCAACTTCACATCGGTGCCGGCCGGCAACAAGGCGCCACGGGGCAGTGCCTTGCTGCCATTGAGGGTCACGAACGCGGTGCTGCCCAGGCGTCCGGGCAATGGCACGCCCTTGGGCCAGATCATCGCCCTGACACTGGTGTTGCTGGTCAACAGGGTACCGGCCCCCAGGACCGTGCCGGCCGCCAGGGTCTGGCTCTGGCTCAGCAGCGTCCCCGCCGCGAACAGCTGTGTGCCCGAGCCGTCGAGTATCGCCGCCGCCAGCACCGTACCGGCAGGCAGTACCAGGGGCTGGCTGAGGGTCACCGGCACCGGCAACCGCGTGCCGTTCGCCAGGCTCAGGGCCTTGATCGACACATCGAAGTTGAGGATCGCGCCCGCCGGAAACTTGGTGCCGTCGGCCAGGGTCACGCCCGTGCCCGGCACCACTTGGGTGCCGCCGGTGTAATTGATCCCGGGGAGCAGCACCCAGCCGTTGTCATCGTCGCTCGGCGGTGGCGGTGCAAAGCCGTCGTTGATGCTGCCGTAGATATTCAAGTCGCCGCCAGCACGCAGGGTCAGGCGGCCGACTTCGCCGGAGCCATACACATCCGGGTTTTTCTGGGTATGTGGGTTGAGGCTGGCGTAGCGATAACCGGACAGGTCCAGGTCGCCCTGCACCACCAGGTCACCCTGGGGCGTCTTGCTGACAATCTCCACCCCCGGCCGCAGATGCAAGGCATCGGCGTACGTGGCGTTGTTCAGGCCCGCGAGCTTGTTATTCAGTAGGTCCTGGTTGCTGAGGGCAGCGTTGATAAACAGCACGCTCAGCTCATGTTTTTTGTCCAGGTACTTCTGGTCGATCACCTGGTACGGACGCCCACTGGCCGTGGCATCGGTCTTGGTCGGCGCATCGTCGTAGCTGATCATGCCGTTGAGGGCAATCGAGCGCGCGCCCTGGATATCCAGGCGGCCACGGGCATCAATGGCAATGTCATCACTGTTCAAGCGCGGAGCATTGAGCTCCAGGGTGCCACGGCTGCGACCGTCATGGCCCACGCCCCCATCGGTCCCATGGCGCAGGTCGATGCGCGCGCCATCGGCCAGGGTCAACTGGCCCTGGCCCGAACCCAGCACCACCATGGCGCGGTTCGGCGCGTCGATGATCTGGCCATGGCTGTCCACCCGCAACTGGCTGCCATGGGCATCGAGCACGGCGCTGCCGTCCAGGGTCAGGCCGGTCTTGGCCGTCAGGTTGATGCTGCCCACCCGCTCGCCACTGGCATCCACCCGCCCGGTGACGCGCAGGCTGCCGTTGTCCAGCGAGACACTGACGCTGTTGGCCTTGACCTCATTGCCGATGCTCAGGTCGCCCTGCTTGAGCTGGAAGCTGCGCGCCCCAAACACCTGGCCCTGGTTGAGCCGTTGGTTGAGGGCGGCAAACTGTTCGTCCAGGATGCCGCTGGTACCCAGGCGCTGGGCCTGGATCTCCACCGCACCGGCCAGGTACGGCACCCGAGTGCCACCGGCATCGTAATAACCGCTGCTGCCTGCCAGAAGCTTGCCTGCCAGGTCAACCACACCGCCTGTGTCCCCCACGGCCACGGCCCGCAGCTTGCCCGCCTGGTTGTGCTGCGCCGACAGGTCGATGGTTGAGCCGGTGGCCTGCAGCACATTGCCTTCGCGGCTTTGCAGCGATACTTCACCCCCCGCGCCATATTTAGTCAGGTCGTTGAAGACGATGGCGCGACCGGCCACATCAATCAGTGCGTCATCGGTCAACACCACGTCGCCACGGGCGTCGAGGGTGACCTTGCCGCTGGGCAGCACCACCGCGCTGGCCAGGCGAATGCTGTCGCCCTGCAGCGACAGCTCGCCGCCCAGGCCCTCGACCTTGCCCCGGGCCCCCGCCGAGGCGCCGATATCCAGGGTGCCGCCGGCGGTGATGCGGTTTACCGAGCCCGCCTCGCCGGTCAGCAGTGGCGTGAGAATGCTCAAGTCGCCGCCGGTATAGGCAAAACCCTTGAGCGGATCATAGGCCCCCTGGCGCTGATAGACCGACAGGCTGCCCTTGTGGTTGGCGGTGATGCGCTCACTGGCACTGAGGTTGACGTGGGCAAACCCCAACGCCAGGCGATCGAAGCGCTTGGTCGTGCTCGGCTGGGCAAAGTCGCCATAGCCGAACTCGATGCGTTCGGCCTGGATATCCAGGCGCCCATTACCGCTGCCAGCGCCGCCGTCGATGGCGGCAACGGCCGGCGTTTCAGCGCCGAGCCAGATCAGGTTGGCGGTATGGATGCTCGCCACATCACTGGCGCTGCCGGCGCCGTAGATCGCCGGGGCAGACAGCATCAGGCGGCTGAGCAACGACTTGCCGGTCACCGCGTCATAGGTGTCGAGGGCACTGGAGCCATAGAAGTTGAAGCTGTCGCGGGCCGAGAGTTGCAGGGTTTCCAGGGCCGGCGCGCCGAACTGCGTGTCACCACGCAACAAGCGGTCCAGCACCTGCTGGGTCAGGGTCATGCCAGCCGGCAGGCGATTGCCGGCCGCCGCTGCAGCCAGGGCTTCAGGGCTGCCGACGTTAATGCTCGCCAGCCCCAGGTTGAGGTGACGGGTGCCGTAGCGCACCTCATCCCCCATCTGCAATGTCTTGTCGGTCAGGGCGACGATACTGCCCTCGGAATACAGGGCAGTCTGGCCGCTACAGGGCGCGCTGTTGCACGCCCCCAGATTGATCCCGCCACTGGCTGCGCCGCCGGCTTGCACGGCGTTGACCACGTTGAGCAAACCGTTGGAGACCGCCAGCATATTCGCCACCTGGTAGACGAAACCGTCTCGTGCGTCATAACTGGCCTTGCCCCGGCCAAGGGTATTGATCGAGGCGCCCTGCTCCATGACGATCTCGCCGGTGGAGCTCACCAGGAACACTTCCGGTGCGGCCAGGCTCGCCCCTTCACGCAAGGTAATAGAGCTACTGTTGGCACCGACCACGTTGATGTAGTTGCCGCTCTGGCCATACGAAACCTGGGTCATCCCGCCAATCATCAGGCGTGCCGCGCCCAGCGCATTGAGGCTGGCCGCCCCCACGCTGACACCCTCGAACCCCTCCGTGGCGGCCTTGCCTGGCGCCATTACTTCGATCCCGCCGGTTCCCGTGTTCATCACTGCAACAGTGCCGGCAAAACCGTCGGTGGCCGCCTCAAAGCGACCGATACCGGCGAACGAAAAGGCGTTCGCCCCACCACCGGGGTGCAACGCGAGTTTCAGGGTCTTGGCATCCACCGGCAGCAACGCCCGTGGCACGCCGAGCTTGGCCGCATCAGCCACGGCGAACTGCGCATAGCCGGTTTCGTTGTACTGGGAGTAGCGGCGCAGCGTGTCGGCCGAGGTCAGGATTACCTGGCTGGCGACCCGGTTACTGATCCCGGTGTTGACGATGGACAAGCGCCCGGCAGCCGACCAGGAGCCATTGCGCAGCGCCTGTGGCACCTCTTCGGTGCCGCGCCCCGCGAGGCCGTTGATTTCGACACGGAACGCCCCCGGCATCAGCGCATAGGTGGAGGGCATCAGGGTATAGGTGCCTGCGGCCAGCCCCGGGACGCCAGCGTCCAGGGTGATTTGCTGGCCGAGCAACGGATCGACTGCGCCCCCCTCCGGGGCCACCGGGGCATAACCCGGTTGCGCGCCGGGCACGATGGCGTACACCGGGTTACTGCCCAGGCCCGGCAGGACAAAGCCGCCTTGGGTGCCGACCTGCATCAGTGGGTTATAGCGCGCATCGGTGGAGCCACCACGGCCGGAAATAAACCCGGCACCGAGCAGTTCGCCGCCGCCGGACAGGTCCAGCGTGGCCTCTGGCAGCACCGCCACCGATTGCCCACCGAGGATTACCCCCACGTTGAGATCGCCATTGAGGTTGGCAATCGCCCCCTGGCCGAGGAACGACACGGTCTTGCCGTTGTACTGGTAGACCTGGCCATCCACCGTGCCGCCGTAGGGCAGCACCAGGCCCTTGCCGCTCACCGAAGTCAGGCTGCCGGGCAGCAGTTCGACCTTGTGGGTGCCCAGGATGCCGACCTCGATCAACCCCAGGGGCGCACGCACCACCCCGCCCTGCCTGATGCTCGGGCCGCCCAGTTGCAGGCGACCTAAGGCCGAGTAAGGCACCGCGCCCGTCTCGTTGCCGGTACGGGAGATGGTCAGGGTGCGCGTCGGATCGTAGCCGTCAACCCCATCCAGGTAACCGGCCAGCACCCGCGCGCCGACTTCGGTGGCAGGGTACAACTGCGCGGCCTGCAGGGTCATGTCGCCCCGGGTCATGATTTGGGTACTGATCCCCTGGGCGACCGCATCGGCGCTGGCCCCCGCGAGAAAACGCAGGTCGCCCTGGCTGCTCAGCTGCACGTCATCGAAACCACGGCGGTCGACGCTCAACTGGCTGTTGTCGGCCTGGGTCAGGTTGCTCTTGTTGCCGAACAACACATTGCCGCGCACCTCCAGCAGATTGGCGCTGGCAGTGAACTGCGCCTGGCTGGCGCGTTGCGACATGGCGCTGGTCAACACCGGATGCTGGTATTGGTCCTTGGCCTCCAAGGGCGCAAGAATGCCCGCCAGCAGCAGGTGCGGTGCCGACAGATTGACCCGGGCATTCTGCGCAGCCTGCTCACTCAGCCCCAGAGCGCCACTGTACAGACGCAGGCTCTGGCCCATGTGCAGCGACAGATCACCGTCAACACTCAGCAGGCCATTGCTCAGCAAGGCCAGGTTGTCGAACCCGCCGGCGCTGACCTGGTCCACGCCCAGGCGAGCATGCCCGTACTCCAGTTCCGCGGTCGCGGCCTCGGCAGTGCCCGCCAGCGTGCTGGGCTGGTGGGTCTGGCTGAGTAACAGTTCCCGCGCCTTGAGCACGCGGTCGCTGACCGCGCTCTTGAGGTAGTAAGGGCTTTCCAGGGCCACGGCCAGGCTGCCGCCCGAGGCCCCGGCACCACCGGCCCGGGCCACAAAGCGCCCGTCCAGGTACAGGCCATTGTTGGAGGCAAGGCTGATACTGCCACCATTGCTGGCCACCGGTACCCGGCCCTGGCCCGGCAGGTCCAGGTCCGCCTGGGCCCCGGACGCCTCCAGGCGCGCACCGTCACGCACCACCACAAACACATCACTGGCCTGGGCAATGCCGGTGGCGAGGTTGATCGTGCCACCGAGGCTGATATTGCCGCCGTTGCGCACCAGGCCATAGTGGCGGCCACGATTGTCCACGGCGCTCACCGCCCGCGCCGCCACGTCGATCAGCGCCTGCTCGCCGACCCAGATCGAACGCCCATGACCCGCGGCATTCACCGCCTCGGAACTGGCCACATTCAGCCCGCCCAGGCTGACGCTACCGCCCCAGGCGTTGAGCGTACCGTTGACGGTCAACTGGCCGACGCTGCGCAAATTGATGGCCTGGCCCGGATCGACCGTGATAACCGCGCCCTGGCCGACGCTCAGCGCGGTGCTGGCCAATTGCGCAGCGCTGGAGTCGAGGTGCCCGGCCGTGAGGCTCAAGCTGGCACCGCGACGCTGGCTCAGCACACTCTTGAGCGCGTCCTGCTGATACAACTCAGGTGTCCACACCTGCATCAGGCTCGCCGGATCAGTGCCACTCGGCAGCGTCTGCACCTGCTCGCCAACCCGGTACACCGGCACCTCGATCCCGACCTGAGTGCCGTCAGCAACAATCAACCCTTCGTTGCCAGTGATGTCATACGCCGAGAACCCTTTCTTGAAAAAGTCCCCCGCCAGGTGCAGGGTGCCCGCGTCCGGGCTGCCTGCATCGCCGATCAATACCTGGCGCGACTGCAACGCCAGGGTGCCGCCACCGCTGACGCCATAACCGCGAATCTCACCGCCCAACACCAGGGCGCCCTGCGCGCCCAACGTCACGCTGCCGCCCTTGCCACCGCTGACCTTGCCATCCTGGCCGACCGTAGCGCCCGAAGACACCTGCACCAGGCTCTGTGCCCCCAGGCTCACATCGCCGGTGCCACGCAGCGCCACCTTGCCGCCATTGGCGTAAGCCACACCCTCGGTGAGCGACGGCTGCAGGGCCAGGTTGTTCCAACGCCCGGACGCATCCAGCACCACCCCGGCGGCCACCGCGACGTGCCCGCTGCCCGCCAGAATCACCTCTTCAACGGTATTCTGCCGATTGAGGTTGACCTGACTGAGCACGTTGCCGGCGTGGAGGCTGCCACCGTGGGCGGTCAGATTGGCGTTGACCGCCACCTGGGGCCCGTACAGGGTGATATCGCCACCGTCGGCCACCGACAACCCACCATTGACCGTAATCTGCTGCTTGGCGCCGACCTTGATCGCGCCCAACTGGAAGCCGTTGAGTTGCTCGCTGTCGAGCACCAGCGTGCCCTGGCGCCCGGCCGGCAGCGCGGTGCCCAGGTCGAGGCCGGCGGCGATTTTTTGTGTGCCGCCTTCGATCAGCACCTGCTCCATACCCGGCGTCAGGGCGTAACGCAGGGTGCCGGTGCTTTTGTTGAAGATCGGCGTGTACTGGCCAATGATCAGTTGCGCACGCTGGGCCTGGGCCTTCTGCGACTGCTGGTAACCGTCGAGGTTGATGTTCGGCGCCTGGGTCTGGCGCTCGCCCTGGAACACATCACTGATCAACTGCCCTTCAAGCACCGCATTGCCGGTACCGATCACCAGCTTGCCAGCATCGCGGCCCACGGTATAACCGGCCTCGAAACGTCGCTGGGGGGCGATCAGCGGGTTGTAGTACAGGTCGGTACGGCCCCAGCGTTCGCTGGTGTCTGCAAAGCCTTTGTAAAGCCCGGTGTAGAGAATATCGCCCGGTGCCTTCGACAGCTCATACAAGCGCCCGTCCGGGCCCTTGAGCCAGGTTTGCTGGACATAACCGCCCTGCACATCCACGGTGCCGCCCGACAGATTGATCTGCGCGCCCTGCTGGGTTACCACATCATCCCCCGTGAACGTCACGCTACCGCCCTGGGCCATCCACTCGCCCACCGAGTGCCCTTGCGTGCCCAGATAGCCACCGACTTCCAGCAGGCCGCCGGCGGTGTACCAGCGGTCCGTCGCGTAGCCATTGGTACCCGCCGGCACAAACACCAATTCGCGCAGATCGACCCACACATCGTTGTTGATCAATTGCCCGCCATCGCGGTTGACCGGCGCATCGCGCTGCTCGTTGCCCTGCACGTTGATCTTGATGTTGTTGGCTTGCATCGCCACCTTGACGCCGATGGCGCCGGACACGTCGATCATCGCCCCCTCGCGCACCAGGCTGCGCTGGCCGGCGCTGACCGCGACCTGGCCACCGGTGGCGAGGGTTATCGAGCCTTTCTGGAAGTCCACGGTGCCGCCGCTGACGATCTCGATGCGCGACTGATCGGTACGGTCGGCCACCCTGCCCAGGTTATTGAACTGCCCGCTGGCCTGGGGGTTCACCAGACCGTCGAGATTGACCAGGCCATTTTCGCGCTGGTTGTTGAGCGCGGTGGTGCCGCTGCTGTCGAGCAGGATCGCAGTGGTGCTGCCTTCGCCCAGGCTGACGCTGCCGGTGGTGTCGCTGGCCGAGTTGAATAAGTGAAGGGTGCCACGGGTGTCCACCGACGTGCTGGCCAGGGCTACGCCGTTTTGCTGCACGGTGTGCCCGGTCAGGGTGATGTCGCCGGTAGCGGCCATGATCAGCCCGCTGTTGGTCACGCTGCCCGCGCTGCTGCCGGCCTTGAGGCTGCTGGCGACTTCATTGCCGCGTGTGGTGGAACGGGCATTGCCGGCGGTACCCACGCCCTTGCGGATGTAAAAACTGTCGCCGGCGGCCAGGGTCGTCTGGCCTTTGGCGGTGATGAGGGTGCCGGCGTTTTCCACTTCCGTACCCAACAGCAAGGCGTAGCCACCGGCATCGGTGGACGTCGCCGCGTCATGGGTCTGGATCAGCGCCCCCCGCTGCACCTGGACCTTGCCCGCGGCATCGGTGAACGTTGGCTGGGTGCCAGTGGCGTCGAAGTAGATCCCGCGCTGGGTGAATTGCTCGTCGGTGATCGCCGCCGCCGCCGCCACCAGGTTGCGCACGTTGACCTGGCTGCTGCCGCTGAACACCACGCCATTGCGGTTGATGATCATCACGGTGCCAGCGCCCTTGATCTGGCCCTGGATTTCACTGGGGCGCGCGTTGGGGTCATTGACGCGGTTGAGCAAGGCCCAGTTGGACTGCTGCTGGAAGTCGACGGTGGTGTTGCGCCCGACGTTAAAGGTCTCCCAATTGAGGATGGCCTTGTCGGCGGTCTGTTCGATGCTCACCGTGGTCTGGCCACCGGCCTGGCTTTGGGTCGGGCCCTTGGCGTTGATCCAGCCTTGGGTCAGGCTGTTATCGACCTGCAAGCCGCCCTTGCCCAAGCCGTCGGGAATCGTCGAGACCTGGCCCAACGCGGCCTGGCGCCCGGCCGCCTGGGCAGCCTGCTGGGCGGCAATCGCCGCCACGCTGTTGTTGAGGGTGCTCAGTGAGCGCTGCATCTGCTGGTTGACCCGCGCCTGCTGGGACAACGGCGGCGGCATCCCCGGTACCTGCGCCCCCGGCCGCGCCGCCGTGGCTGCCTGGGACGCGCCCTTGGCGGCAAACCAGCCGGAACTGAACGCCGTAGCCCCCTGGGCACTGCCCGCCACCAGCAACAAGGCAATGGCATGGGCCAGCGGCTTGAGGCGCAAGACAGTCTGGCCGCTCGGGCCGCGGGCATTCAGGTTTACCGGTGGTTTGCAGCGGACCATCTGGAATCATCCTTCTGTGTGGAGATGCACATCACGTATGGGAGGTAGGCGGTTGGCGAGGGGCAGCACTGAACTTCTGTCATGGAAAATTCATCTGGGCTCGGCAGCGGCTACGGGGTGAGCCAATAAAAAATCAGCAACGGCACAGGCCGTTGCTGATCAGGGGTTGCAGGTCGAGGAACGCTGGCGTTACAGCGGACGACCGATACCGTTGCAGACGTCGGTCTTACCGATGCTCAGCGGGTTGCTGGCGGTCAGGAAGCTGCTGCGGATCGCGCTTTTCCAGGAGTCAGGCAGCGGCACGAAACGGTTGGCGCGGATGGCGTCATCGTTGTTCACGGTCTCGCCGTAGTGCTGGGCAAAGAAGTCACGGACCTGGTTGGACTGGGTGCCGTTGATATAGCACTGGCTGAAGATCAGGTTGGTGAAGCCCAGGATCGGGTAGCCCGACGTTGGGTAAGGCACCACACCGGCCACGCCGTTTTTACCGAACACCGGTACCCACTTGTCCGGGTTGCCACGGTCAGCCACGGCGGGCACCGAAACCCCATCAATCGCCGCAGAAACGTTGTCTGGAGCAGGTGATACACCTTCGGTGTTGCTTGCCACGTCCTTGCCGACGCGAGCGACCTTGGTCGCGTCGTCCAGGCCTTCCAGGGTGGTGGCGGCGTAGTCAGGGCTCATGTAGGTGATACGGCCTTCGGCGACAGTCGTATCGTTCAAGGCATTCATCACGCCTTGGCTGCCGGCAGCCGCAACGGCACCGGCCGGCAGGCCACCGCTGTAGCTGTTGGCAAAGGTGGTGGTAACGGCGAAGCTGCCGGTTTCAGCGCACTTGGCGTTCAGGAAGCGCGTGAACAGTTCGGTGGTGCCGCTGCTTTCACTGCGGTAAACCACGGTGATTGCACCGCTACGGCCAGCGCCGGTGATCTGGCTCCAGTTGTTGATACGCCCGGAGAACACACCGCACAGCTCGTTGACGCTCAGGTCAACCGCATTGGCACCGCTCTTGCGGAAAGGAATGGCCACCGAAGTGGCCACCGACGGCACCTGGATCAGCTTGCCCCAGCCTGGCTGCTTGGCAGAGGCATAGGTGGACAATTCAGTGGCGTTGAGCTTGGAGTCGCTGCCGGCCCAGTGCACGTTCTTGGTGGTCACGCCGGGTACGAGCTTGTCGTATTTGTTTTCCAGGAATGCGGCCTTGCCGTTGCCGCTGCCGACACCGATGTAGGCGGCGAAACCGGCAGTCAGTACGCCGGGCGTCTGGTACAGCGGCTGTGGCAGGGTTGCGCCGCCGCCGTTGACATCAGCGAATGCAGCCTGGGCCGAGCAGAGGGCCGCGAGGGTCATGGATACCGCGAGAACGTTGCGCTTAAACATGAAGAAGCTCCTTTCGTCGTATTCATACGTTGAGGTAGATGGCTCTTGCATGACGCCATGGCACTCGGTTCACACGCCGTGATCCAGCGGGCTTGCGGGGCGAGGCCATGGACACGAAGGTCGCAGTTTCCGATGACAGATAAGGGAAAAAACCTCGGGAGGAACAGCTTGATTTTTAAAAAGATTCTCGGGTGTTTTGGCAATGATTGTGGCTTTTATCGGGGTGGGTGACAGCGAGGTTTCAGGGAGTGTTTCGACGATGGCGGGCGGGCCGTGCGCAGGGGGGCAAAGATGACGCAATGACGAACCCGAGGCTGGGTGATGGGCGGGTCAGGTAATTGACTTGCAGCCAGTCACCACCGATCCAAATGGGTGTGTGGCTTGCCAGCTCCCACATTTGCACCGGCGCAGTCTTCACAGGTCAGGTAACCAATTGGTTGATTTCGATGATCGGCAACAGCACCGCCATCACGATCACCAGCACCACCGCGCCCATCACCACGATCATCAACGGCTCCAGCAATGCAGTCATGCCCATGGCCCGCCGTTCGATATCCCGCGACAGGGTCTGCGCCGCCCGTTCCAGCATCGGCGGCAGGGCGCCGGTTTTTTCGCCGCTGGCGATCAGGTGGATCAGCACCGGCGGGAAGACCTTTTCCACCGCCAGGGCCGGCGCCAGGTTAACCCCTTCGCGAACCTTGGCCGTGGCATCGCTGACACACTGGCTCAGGCGGTCGTTGGACAGGGTCTGGCGCGCCGCTTCCAGGGCGCGCAGCAAGGGCACGCCGGCACCGCCGAGGATGGCCAGGGTCGAGGCGAAACGCGCGGTGTTGAGCCCCAGCACAAACCGCCCGAGCAGCGGCAGGCGCAAGACCCGGCTGTGCCAGTTCAAGCGCGCCACGGGGTTGCGCAGGTACAGGCGCCAGCTCCAGAAGCCCGCGACCAGCCCGGTAAAACACAGCCAGCCCCAGGCGCGGATAAAGTCACTGGCATTGAGCATTGCCAGGGTCAGCCCCGGCAGGTCCTGGCGCGCCTGGGAAAAGGCGCTGACCACCTGCGGCACCACGTAGCTCAGGAGGAAAATCACAATGCCGATGGATACCAACCCCACCACCCCTGGATAGATAAAGGCCGTGAGAATCTTGCCCCGCAGGTTGTTGCGCTCTTCGATGTAGTCGGCCAGGCGCTCCATGACCTGGGCCAGGTCGCCGGACTCCTCCCCCGCCGCAATCAACGCCCGGTAGATCGACGGGAAGTCCCGTGGCCGCGCGGCCAATGCATCGGCCAGGCGCATGCCGCTGCGCACATCGGCGCGCACCGCACTGAGGGTCTGGGCGATATGCTTTTTTTCCGCCTGCTCCACTGTGGCACTCAGCGCCGCCTCCAGGGGCAGGCTAGCACCGAGCAGGCTGGCCAGTTGGCGGGTGGCCCAGGCCAGGTCGTTGTCCGACAGCTTGGCACTGAACAGGCTGCTGCCTGCCACGTTGGCGTTGCCTTCGAGCTGCACCAGCAACGCGGTCAGACCACGACTGCGCAGGCTGGCAAAGGCCGCGCCCTGGCTCTCGGCCTCGAGGTGCCCGACTTCCAGTTTGCCGCTGGCATCGGCGGCCTCATAGCGATAGCGATTCATCAGGCGTCCCGTGTTACACGCAAGATTTCTTCCGGCGCAGTGGCACCGCTGCGCACCCAACGCTCGCCGTCTTCACGCATGCTGAACATTCCGGCGTGGCGCGCGGCGACGCGTATCTGCTGCTCGCCGGCCCCCTGGTGGATCAGGCCGCGTACCGCGTCATCGACACAGAACAGCTCATGGATGCCGGTGCGGCCGCTGTAACCGACCTGGTTGCACTGGCCACACCCCACCGGGCGCCAGGTGCCGGGGGCCGCCGGGTCAGGCTGTTTGCAGTGCGGGCACAGGCGGCGCACCAGGCGCTGGGCCAATACACCGAGCAGCGACGAGGCCAGCAGGAACGGCTCGACCCCCATGTCGATCAGGCGATTGACCGCCGACACCGCGTCATTGGTGTGCAACGTGGCCAGCACCAGGTGCCCGGTGAGGGAAGCCTGCACGGCGATCTGCGCGGTCTCCAGGTCGCGGATTTCGCCGATCATGATGATGTCCGGGTCCTGGCGCAGGATCGCACGCAGGGCCAGGGCAAAGGTCATGTCGATCTTGGCGTTGACCTGGATCTGGCTGATCCCCGGCAGGTCGTATTCCACCGGGTCTTCCACGGTGAGGATATTGCTCGTGCTGGCATCCAGCCGCGCCAGGGCGGCGTAGAGGCTGGTGGTCTTGCCGCTGCCAGTGGGCCCGGTGACCAGCACGATGCCGTGGGGCTGGCGAATCAGGCCATCGAGACGCGCCAACAGCTGCGGGTCCATGCCCAGGGTTTCCAGTTGCAGGCGCCCGGCCTGTTTGTCGAGCAGGCGCATCACCACCCGTTCGCCATGGCCGGTGGGCACCGTCGACACCCGTATATCAATCGGCCGCCCGGCAACCCGCAGGGCAATGCGGCCGTCCTGGGGCAAGCGTTTTTCGGCGATATCGAGCTGGGCCATGATCTTGATCCGCGACACCAGCGCGCCATGCAGAGCTTTGCGCGGCGACACCACATCGCGCAGGGTGCCGTCGACGCGGTAGCGCACCACGGAGTGGGTTTCGAAGGGCTCGATATGGATGTCACTGGCCTCGTCGCGGGCGGCCTGGGTCAGCAAGGCGTTGATCATGCGAATCACCGGGGCGCCGTCCTGGGTGTCGAGCAGGTCGGTGATTTCCGGGATGTCCTGCATCAGACGGTCGAGGTCGACTTCGTTTTCGGCGGCGCCGACCACGGCGGCGGCGCTGCCGGTATCGGCGTAGGCACTGGCCAGCAGGCCGTCGAGTTCGTCGTCGCGCACCTGCTCGATGGCGGCCTCGCCGAATTGCCGGTGGACCTCGCTGATCGACCAGCCGGGGGTCGAGGGGCAGATGGTCAGGCGCGGGCCTTCGGGTGTGGGCTGCAAGAGGATGCGTTGGGATTTGGCCCAGGCGTAGGGGAGCAGGCTCATAGGGACCCGCCCTTGCGGCGGCTCAGCGCACAGTAAGCCAGGGCTGCGCCCATGCTCGGCAGCCCGATTCTCGAGGCGACCGCATCCGCCTGTGGGAGCTGTCGAGCCCCACAGGGGGAATGGGTGCGACTCACGGGCGTGTACTCCCCGGCATCGCCTTCTCCACCGCCGGCAACTGCGGCGCCTGCACATCCGGCAGTGCCCAGCTGTGCTGCGGCTGCAAGCCACCCTGGGCGCGGCGCATAAAGTCGTAGCGATTGCGCGTAATGCTGCGCCCCGCGCCGCTGTCGCGAATGATGTAGGGCCGCAGGAACACCATCAGGTTGGTCTTGTTCACACTGCGCGACTCGTTGCGAAACAGTGCGCCCAATCCCGGGATGTCTGATAGCCACGGCACTGCGTCATTGCTCTGGGTATAGCCATCCTGCAACAGCCCGCCCAGCACCATGATCTGCCCGTCATCCAGCAAGATGCTGGTATCAATCGCGCGCTTGTTGGTCACCGTGCGCGCATCCCCCGACGCCCGGGTATCGACGCTGCTGACTTCCTGGTAGATATCCAGCTTCACCGTACCGCCCTCGGAAATCTGTGGCCGTACGTTCAACTTGAGCCCCACTTCCTCACGCTGCACGGTCTGGAACGGGTTATTGCTGGTGCCGCCCCCGCCGGTCACGTAGCTGCCGGTGATGAAGGGAATGGTCTGGCCGACGAAGATACTCGCCGCCTCATTGTCCAGGGTCAGCAGGTTCGGCGTGGATAACACATTGGTCCCGCCCTTGCTCTTCAACGCCCGCGCCAGGACTTTGAGGTCCAGCACCCGGCCGATCCCTGGAATATCCACGGTGCCGTCCACCAGGCCGATGTTCAGGCCCTTGGGCAGCACGTCGATGCTGGTCTTGCTGGTGGGGGTGCCGTTGATCCCGCTGCCGCCCAGGTTGACACCGCCAAAACCACCCTTGCCCCCCAGGTTGCCGGCCTGCCACTGCACGCCGAATTCGCTGGCATCGTCTTCGTTGACTTCGACGATCAGGCTTTCGATCACCACCTGGGCGCGGCGCTGGTCGAGCATGTCGATGACTTCGCGCAGGTTGCGGTACAGCGGATCCGGGGCGGATATCAGCAGGGTATTGGTGGTCGCATCGGCCTGGATCGTCACACCGCCGGCACTGAAGGCGGTGCTCTGCTCACTGCCGGCAGTGCTTGCGCCGGAGCTGTCCTTGGGATAACCGCTGGATGGCGCCGCGCTGGCGGTCGGCGTGCCGCTGCTGTTCTGGGTGCTGCCCTGGCTGGTGCTACCCGCGCCGCCCATCGCACTCAACTTGGAGCGGGCCTCGTCACTGACGCCACTTTCGCTCTCACCGGTCAGCATGCCGCGCAGGGATTGGGCCAGCTTGCCGGCCTGGGCGTTGCGCAGGTACACCACATGCATGTTGCTGGGGTTGCTCTGGGCATTGTCAAGCTTGTAGATCAGGTTGCGCGCCAGCTCCGTGCGCTCCGGGCTGCCGGCACGGATGATGATCGAGTTGGAACGCGGGTCGCCGATCACGGCGATTTTCTGGGTCTGGTCGTTGCCCTGGGTTTCCAGCAACTCGGCGACCATTGCCGCGATATCCACGGCGATGCCGTTTTGCACCGGCACCACGTCGGTGTCGATGGCGCTTGGGGTGTCGATGCCGTCGATGATTTGCCCTACCCGTGCGAGGTTTTCCGCGTAGTCGGTGATGACGATGCTGTTGTTGCCGGGGTAGGCGTTGATCGGGTTGTTCGGCGAAACGATGGGGCGCAACACCGGAATCAGGTTCACCGCGTTTTCGTATTGCAGCCGGAAGGTGCGGGTCTGCATGCCGTTGCCACTGGGGCTGGCGGCGTTGTAGATCGGCCCGCCCAGCAGTTTGGCGTCGGCTTCCGGGACCACCTGGGCCACGCCCCCCACGTCGACCACGCTGAAGCCCTGCATGCGCAGCGCCGCCAGCAGCATGTCGTAGGCCTGGTGCGCCGGGACCTGGCCTTCGCTGACCAGGGTCAGGTTGCCCTTGACCCGGGGGTCTACCAGGAACTGCTGGCCGGTGGCGCGGGACAAGGCGCGTACCACCGCCTGGATCTCGGCGTCGACGAAGTTCAATTGCACCGGCTGGTCACCCAGCGGGTTGCGCACCTTGGCCGGCGCGGCGACCGGGCCACGGGCGCGGTTGCTCAGCGGGTGCTGGACCCGCGGCTGGGGGCTGATTTCGCGCTGGCGATCGGGCAACGGCACGCCATTGCGCCGGGTGTCGGCCAGGGGCTGGCCGAGTTCGCTGTCCACCAGCAAGGGCGCAGGTGTGGGCGCCGGGGTGTGGCTGCAGGCACTGAGCGCCAGCAACAGCAGCGGCGCCACCTGGCGAAACGGCGCTGAACGGGGAAGTGACCACTTCATGAAGCTTCCTTAGCGCCAGGCGCCTGATCCATGCGAACGGTCCCGGACACGCTGCCGGCCGGGTTTTCTGGGGTATCGCCCACACGCTGCAAGCGCGCGTGGGACACCTCCAGGGAAAATGCGCGCGGGCTGGTCAGCAGCCAACCAACCAGCGCATCCGCCGGCGCGTCGGTAAAAGTCAGGCGCCAACCGGCGGGCGCCACGCCCTGCAACTGATAGCGGTCTTTAAGTCCGGCAGCGTCGAGCGCCTGGCGCAGCGCGCCTTCCAGGTCTTGCCCGGCGCGCGCACCGGCACTGGCGCCCTGCAGCAGCACCTGCAAGGTGGCGGCCTGGGTGCGCAGCTTGGGGGTTTCGGCCTGCCAGAAATCAATCTGCTGCAAGGGCGGCTCAATCAGCAGCAACCACACCAAAAAGCCCGCCAGTACCGCCCCGCTGCCGCCCAGCAGGCGCTTTTCGCGCAGGGCCAGGCCGCTCCAGAATCCCTGGAGCTGGCCGCGCAGGTGCGGATAGCTGAACTTACTCATCGGCGCCTCCCGTGTTGTCGAGCGGCCCGAGGGTCCAGCCGTGCTCATCGCGGGTGGCAGCGAAACCCGCCTCGGTCAACGCCGCCTGCCACTCCCCTGGGGCGGCCGGGCTGCGACTGTCGGGCAACAGCTCCAGGTGCAACCGGCCTTGATCAAATGCCAACGCCTGGACGCTGCCGACCATAAACGGCAGGTGGTTGCCCGCCAGTTGCAACAGGCTGCTGAAACGCTGGCCGGGATCGGCGGTGGCACCTTGCCCGGCGGCCAGTTGCTGCCGGGCCTGTTGCAGCGGATTGAGGATCACCGGCAAGTGCGGGAAGGCCTGCTTGACCTGGGCAATCATCCGCGCTTTGAGCTGTTGCCCTTGGTCCACCTGGCGCGCGGCATACAGGTTCAGGCCCAGGGTCCAGACCGCCACCGCCAGGGCACTGAGCCCCAGCGCCCGGCCCCAGCCACCGCTGCTGGCGCGCTTGAGGTGGCCATGCAAGCCCCAGACGGGGACCACACCCTGCCAGCGCGCGGGCGTGTGTTCATCGACCTGATGCAACTGCGCGCCAGCCTGCACCAGTTCCGCCAGGGCCTGTGACCCCAGGGGGTGCAAGGCGCTCTGGTGCAGGCTCTGGCGCAGCAGCAGATGCCCGTCGACGCAGGCCACGCTCAAATGCCCCGCCGGCGGCACAGGCAAGGCATAGGGCGCCGGGTACAGGCCGCGCAAACTGATAGGCACCTGGGCCAGGACCCGCTGCAACTGTTCCAGGCCAGCCGTCGGCAGCCAGCCCACTTGCACCTGGCCGTTGCTCTGCCGTGGGCTGTGGACCACCTGCATTTGCGCGACCGGGCCGAGGATCAGCGCCTGGGCCGCGCAGGCCACGGCTGCCGCCACTTTAGCGGGCGGCAATTGCGGCAACTCCAGGCTGCTCAGCAAACTGTCCCGGGGATGCAGGAAACACTCGGCCGCCAGGCTCTTGCGCGGTTGCGCCAACTGCCCAAGGCTGGCCTGACCTTGCCGGCTGACCTGCCCGGCGCGGTCCAACCAGGCGTAGTGCACCAGGCTCTCGGCGCTCAGTTGGGCCAGCGGCGGCAAGGCAATGCGCAAGCGCGTCATGCGCCCACCCGCCACCAGATCACTTGGGGTTGCCGGTCTTCAGGGCGATACAACAATGCTTCGACTGCCACCCGCCGCTGCTCGCGCCGCGCGCGGCCGTGCCAGCGGAACCACTCACTGGTGATTCCCACCTGCACCGAGTCCACCAACAACTGCGGCATACGCAAGCGGTTGACGAAATCCCCGCGGTTGATAAACCAGCGCCCGCTGTCCCGCTCGGCCACCAGCCCCTGGGCCTGGGACAGGCTGAGCCCCGGCACCACCGCACTGAGCACTTCGGCGCTGGCCGTATTGCCATTGACCCAGGTGTTGTCGGGCAACACGCTGACATAGGCCGCCAGGCGTTGCTGCACACCCGGCTCAAGGGCAAGGTCGTCAAGACTTCGCAACATCGGCGCCCTGGCCGGCAGCAAAGTCTGCGCGGCCTCAGGCGAGGTGCTACGCAGGCTGCTCACGTCACTGCCACCCGCACGCTGCGCATAAGAGGCAAGCACCCGTTGGCTGATGCGCTGGCTGGTGTTGGGGTCGATGCCGAGCAACTGGCACAGACGCTGGAAACTCTGCAACTGCGCCACATCCGGCTGCTGCTGGCTGACCAGATTGCGCAGGTTGAACTTGCCCTGCTCGTCATCCAGGCGCCCTTCGACCACCCCGGCAAAGGGGCGCGCCCAGGGCTGGTCGAGACGGGTCAGCACCTCTTTGCGCCGCGCGTCCCACAACTGTTGCCGGCTGGCCTGCAGCGCACCCTGCAACAACCAAGTGCCCTGGACCCGCAGTTGTTCGGCCTCAAGGCTGCGGGTGAACACGCTCTGGCGGGTGAGCATGGCCCCGGCAAGCACCGCCACCACGGCGGCGATCAGCAACGCGCTGATAATCGCCATGCCGCGCTGCTTCGCCGCTCTGGGCAAATGGCTGTTCATGGCGCGCCTTACAACTGCCAGGAGCCGATATCGGCATTCACGCCCTCACCGTCCGGTTGGCCGTCGGCGCCCAGGGAGAACACATCGACTTCACCGTTGGCGCCAGGGTTGAGGTACTGGTACGGGCGGCCCCAGGGGTCGTTGGGCAAGCGTTCGAGGTAGGCGCGCCAGTTGCTGTTCTTCCCATCGGCCGGGCGCTCGACCAGGACCTTGAGGCCCTGGGTCTGGTTCGGATAGCTGCCGTGGTCCAGGCGGTAGAGTTTCAGCGCCTGCATCAGGCCACCGATGTCTTGCCGGGCGGCCGTGGCGCGCGCCTGGTCGGGGCGGTCGAGCACCTTGGGCACCACCATGGCGGCGAGGATCCCGAGAATGACCACCACCACCATGATCTCGATCAGGGTAAAGCCACGCTGGCCACGAGCGCCTTGCGGGGTGGATGTGAAGTGCGCGATATCCATCTCGACATTCCTTGGCTTGAGTGCTTTTCGTCGCGCAGTGTTGCAAGACAACATGTCAGGCGTATTGAAAATCCTCGGGAGCTTTGGTCGCCAATCGGTCAAGTGCAGGGGCTAGTCTGCGGGCCTGTTTCCCGGCATTGAGCAAGCCATGCGCGCCCGCAATAGGAACCAAGGTTTCACCCTGATCGAGGTGCTGGTGGCCCTGGCGATTATCGCCGTGGCCATGGCGGCGGCTGTGCGGGTGGCGGGGTTGATGACCCAGAGCAATGGCCTGTTGCGCGACAAATCCATCGCCATGCTGGCGGCCCAGAGTCGCCTGGCGCAACTGCGTCTGGAGGGCCGCGCCAGCCCCGGGCGCAAGACGTTCGAGTGCGACCAGGGCCGTTTGAAACTGCGCTGTGAACAGGTGGTGGCAGGCGCTGGCGACCTGTGGAAAGTCAGCGTGCAAGTGCTGGACGCCACACGCGAGGCGCCGCCCCTGGCGCGCCTTGAGACCCTGGTGGGCCGCGCGCCGGCGTTAAAGCAGGTTACGGCCGAGTGAGCCGGGGCAAGGCCGGGGCATCGGGCAACTTTTCGAGGTTGACCCGGACCTTTTCAGCGCCGCGCTCGATCACCACCCCGTCGCCCTCGATGGCCGCCAGGCGCACGCCGGGGCTGAGGCGCTCCCCCGATAGAAAACTGCGCGGCGGCCCGTCGTTGAGGCTGAGAATCGCCACCGCGCCCTGGGCGCCGGCCAGCACCCCGGAGACCTTGATCTGCAGGGCCGCCGGCATGTCGGCAAACCATTGCAGCGCCGGGTTATCACTGCGCGCCGCCAATGCCTGGGGGGCAAGCGCCGGGGTATGGGACTCGGCAGACGTCAGCAACAACGGTGTCCATGTAGCGACCCCGGCCAGCGTCGCCAGCACGGCCAGGGCCTGGATGCCGTGGGCGGCAGATACGCGATGGATGAATGCCATGGGCGGGACCTCCTGTTTGTCCGTGCAGACAGCTTACAGGGCAATTCTCACGGTTTTATTTCAGTGGCAGATCCCGTTGAGGGCACACCCATGACGAATCGCCGGCAACAGGGGTTCACCTTGATCGAGTTGATGGTGGTGCTGGTGATCATCGGCATTGCCAGCGCGGCCATCAGCCTGAGCATCAAGCCCGACCCCTTGCACCGCTTGCGCAAGGACGCCGAGCGCCTGAGCCAGGTGCTGCAGATCGCCCAGGCCGAAGCCCGAGCCGATGGCCGCACGATCACTTGGCGCGCCGATGCCAAGGGCTACCGTTTGAGCCGCCGCCGCGACGATGGCCGGGGGCTGGAGGACTTCAAGGATGACCCACAACTGCGCCCACGGGCCTGGGATACCACGCCGATGCTGGTGCGGATCGAACCCCGGCAGACCCTGGTGCTGAATGCCGAATGGATCAATCCGCCGCTGCAGGTGTGGCTCTCGGACGGGCAACACGGCCTCAGCCTGCAACGTGATGCAGCCGGCACCTTGCGCGTGGTGAGCCAGCCATGAACCGCGAGCAGCAAGGCTTTACCCTGATCGAAGTGATGGTGGCGATCATGCTGATGGCGGTGGTCAGCCTGATTGCCTGGCGCGGCCTGGACAGCGTAACCCGCGCCGACGCCCACTTGCAGGCCAGCACCGAACAGACCCAGGGCCTGCTGCGCGCCCTGAACCAGCTGCAACTGGACGTCAGCCTGCGCGCCGGGGTGGAACTGGCTGCGCCACCCACCGAGGACCAGCCTCCCGCCGCCGACGCCTTGCCGGCGGTGACCGTGCGCAGCTCCGACAGCCAGGGCTTTCGTCTGGAGCTGATCCGCAGCGCGCCAACCCCCGGCGACGGCCTGCAACGGGTGCGGTGGTGGCTCAAGGGCGACACCTTGTACCGCGCTGCCGCACCGGCGCGGGATCGCTACCCGCTGCCGGCGCCCAAGGAGGCGGTGGCGGTGTTGAGCCAGGTCAGCGACCTGCAAGTGCGGGTGTGGGACAACGAGAAAGGCTGGCGGCAGTTGAGCGGCAATCGCCAGGACAATCCATTGGGGATGGAAATCACCCTGGTGCGCCAGACGCCCCAGGGGGTGGAGCGCTATCGCCAAGTGCTGGGGCCGTTGGACTGAACCTGTGGCGAGCGGGCCCCCGTCTCCAGGGCTAGCTGAGCAACACCACCCCGCCCGGCAGTTCCGTGCATTTGGCCCCATAGGCATCGCGGATCAGCAACGCCACGCCCGGCAGTTGTTCGAGACTGAAGCGCGCCTGCACCCGGCGCTTGCCCAGTTCGCGGTTGAGCAATACCAACATCCCTGGGCGGTAGCGGTTGATCTCGTCGATCACCGTATCCAGTGTGGCGTTATTAAATACCAGCACCTGTTCCCGCCAGGCGATCACGGCTTCGGTGTCCACCGTCACCACGGGGCCCAGCCCGGCCGCGTCATAGGTCAACTGGCGCCCGCTGTCCAGGCGCACGCTGCGCCCCTGCACTTCAACCGCCAGCCAGCCTTCAATGCAGGTCACGCACACACTGTGGTCGGTGTTGCGCACATTGAAGCGCGCCTGGCTCGCGCTCAGCCAGCCCGCCCCTGCCTGTACGGTCAGCGGCTGTGCCACCTGCACCTCGACCTCGCCTTCAAGCAATTCGATGCCCTGCTCGCGCCGGCTGATGCGGGTCTGGGTGTTGAGCTCCAGGCTGATGCCCTCGCGCAAGTCCACCCGCCGCTGCTCGCCCACTGCGGTGTGGTAGTCGGCGCTCAAGCCGGCAAAACCACCGGGCACGCTGATGTGCACCATCACCAGGGCCGCCGAGGCCGCAAGCGCCCCGCCGAGGAACGCCCGCCGGCCAAAGTGCCGGGGGGCCTGGGCCTCGGTCAGCGCCGGGGTCAATTGTTGCCACAGTCGCTTGGCCTGTTCGAAGGCCTGGGCATGCTCGGGGCTCTGGGCGCACCACTGGCGCAGGGCCTTGGCATCGGCCACGGTTGCCTGGCCCGAGGTCAGGAGGACCAGCCAGTCGCGCGCTTCACCGTGCAATCGGCTGTCGGGCGTGTCCCGGGCAGTGGGAAAGCTAAAAATATTCAAGCGCGCAGGTACTCACGGATTATCAGGGACTCAACACTAAGACGGTTTTCCGGCGCCGGGACCGAACCGCTGGATGACTTTTCTTTCCAGACGCTGGGCGCAATGCCCCAGGGCGGCCTTGATTTCCTTCTCGACCATGCGTGTGGAAATGCCGAAACGCTGGGAGATTTCCAGGTGTGGCGCTTCCTCCAGGCGCGCGGCGATAAGGATCTTGCGGCGCCGGGCAGGCAGTTCGTAGAGGGCTTTGAGCAGGGACTGGATTTCTTTCTGGCCACCCACCACCCGCGAGGGGTCCAGGGCTTCATCGCTGATATTGAGCAACTCCTCGACTTCGCTGCCGGTCAGCAGGCGGGCATCGGCCTGGCGCCGGTCGGCCGCAATGTTCAGGGCCATGCGGTACAGATAGGCATTGGGTTGTTGCAGGTTCGCCGGCATGTCCATGCGGTCGACCCGCAGGTAGGTTTCATGCAGGACGTCATTGGCCAGATCCTCCGACCCCAGGCGCTTGCGCAAACGCACCTTGAAGTCCTCGTAGGAGGCCAGGAACAACCTGACCATTGGCGTGTGCCCGGTATCCTTCATGCCCCGGAAGCTCCTTGCCGTGCTGTGCATTCCATGCGTTTTCCTGTGGTATCGGGCATTAAAAGCAGGGTCAACGGCAACCGCATCGAGCTGGGTGCCGGGCGCTCTATCCAGGTGCTGCCGAGGCTGCGCACCAGCGCTTCATCACGCAGTACATCGCCGGTGGAGCTGACCAGGCGGCTGTGTTCAATCAATCCGTCACGGTTGACCCAGACCTGCACCAGCGCCCGAAAACTGCCGGGGCGGGTCAAGGGTGAACGGCACAGGCTGGCTTCGACGGCCTGCTGCACGGCGCTGGCATAACTGCGGTTGAGCCGTGCGGCGTTACGTGGCGACACCCCGCGACTGGCCAGCGGTTGGCTGACTTCAGGCACCTGCAGGGTGAATGCATCACTGCGTGCGTAACGCGCCATCAGGCCACTCCCTGTCAGTAACAGGCCCAGGGCCTGCTGGGCGCTGTAGTGCCCGTGCACACCCATCGAACGTCGTCCATCGCTCAACTCGCGGTCCACCAGCACAGCCATCCCGGTGGCCCGGCTGAAAGCTTCCAGGGCGGGCGCCAGGTCTTGCGCAGGCAGATCCAGGCGCAACAACGGCGGCTCCCCCGCCTGCACCCTGGGCAGTGGCAGCCACATCCAGGCCAACAGCAAGACCAGGCAGCAGTGCGTGCGCCTCCAAGCCCACCGTTCGCCCCCTGCTCTGCCTTGTTGCACGGCTGCCGTGTCCTGGGAAAAGCGTCATCCTGAGGCCAATTTATGAACCTGATGTTACGGTGATGGCAAAAAAAACATCACGGTTTCGCCAGCGCCACCGGGCTAGACTGGCAGGCACTAACGGCCCACTCCCCAGGGCCTGCCAGGAGGCTCTGATGAAGCGGTTGTTGATGCTGTTGTTATGCGCGGGCCTGGCGTCGACCGTGCACGCCGAGGAAACGCCGGGCGGTTGTGTCGAGGCCAGGGTGGATGGGTACAAAGCGCCTGACTATGGATGCCTGAGCCAGCAGATGGGCGCTAAGGCAGCGCAGAAAAACCGCGAGGCGCGGGAAAAACCGGTGCACCAGCGGCCGCCGAACCAGATTGGCTTGTCGACGCCGGCGGCGACCAGTGTGCGGATGGGCAATACGTTCGGTACGGGGGTAAAGCCGCAGCGGCCGTGATCTGGGGGCCTGCTAGAAGCGCCACTCCTCGGCCCTAACCAGTTGGCAGAAAGGCCCATCCAACGTGGCATTGTGATGAGCGACGATATGCTCGGCTTTCATCACGGGAGTGTCCGAACAGGTATGGCCATCGGCGATAAGTACCGCATCGAAGCCAAGGTCACGGGCAGCGCGGCAGGTGCTGTCGACGCAGTATTGCGTTTTCATCCCGGTGACCACTACACCGCTAGCGCCGCATGCGCGCAACTGGTCAGCCAGGTCGGTCGACTCAAAGGCGTTGGGCCGACGCTTTTCGAACACCCTTTCGCCACCGAGCAACTTCAGTTGCGGTACCACCTTCGTCAGCGGGCTGCCGGGCTCGATGGGCGAGCCCACGGGCCCGATATGGCGCGCCAGAAAAATCGGCGCACCGGCGTGGCGGGCCTTATCCATCAGGCTATTGAGTGTTTCCAACAACGCTTCGCAGCGCCATGGTTTTTCCGGGCCGTGAACTAGCCCGACTTGCATATCGAGAATCAACAGGGCGTACATGGGTGCATCTCCTTGCGTTTGAGCCAGCGACACAAGGACAAGAAAAAAGGCCCTGTCCATCGCTGGCGGGCCTTTGAAGTTCGTCTGCTATTGGCTCACGAAACCTCGCACGCTCCGCTTGCAGCGGTCGTGGTGGTGGTCGTCGAGGTGAGGCAATAGGCAGTCATGCGTCGACACTAGCAATACCGCAACGCCCTGACAAGCCAGGATCCTGGAGCGCCCCCCCGAGCTGCAAACGTGTTCAGTGCTTAAACCGAAAATGCGGCAATAAAGCGCAATGGATAGGAATATGTCGGGACTTTTGCCAGAATGCGCAACTTAGAAACATTCGCATTCGCAGGAAGATCCCATGCACGCCCCCCACCCGCTCCCCGCTGCGCGCCGCATCCTTGCCGTCGAGGATGACCCGTTGCTCGCCGCCCACCTGCACAGCCACCTGGGCCAGCGTGGCTTCGAGGTCACGTTGCGCCAGGATGGTGGAGGGATTGTCGAGCTGGCGCGTACCCAGGATTTCGACCTGATCCTGATGGACATCATGCTGCCCGGCAGCAGCGGCCTGGAGGTGCTCGCGCAACTGCGGCGGCATCAACGGGTACCGGTGATCCTGATGTCGGCCCTCGGTGCCGAGCAGGACCGCATCACCGGTTTCAGCCAGGGCGCCGACGATTACCTGCCCAAGCCGTTCAGCATGTTGGAGATGGATGTGCGCATCGACGCGATCCTGCGCCGGGTGGCCTATGAACATGAGGTGCCTGGCACGGCGCGCAATGAAGATCCGCAACTGACGTTCGACGAACAGCGCACGGATGTGCACCTGGATGAACAGTGGGCCGACCTGACTACCACCGAATACCGCGTCCTGGAAACCCTGGTGGCCCATGCCGACGAGGTGCTGACCAAGGCATTCCTGTATCAGCAGGTCATGCACCGCGCCTATTCGCGACATGATCGCAGCCTGGACATGCATGTCAGCCGTATCCGCCGCAAGTTACAGGCCATCGGCTACACCGCCGGGCGCGTGGAAACGGTCAGGAGCACAGGCTATATGCTGACCCGGCTGGAGCCATGAGGCTGCCCAACCGCCACTCGCTGTTGTGGAAATTGATCGGCTTGCTGGCGGTGTTGTGCCTGCTGGTGGTCAGCCTGCAAGTGGATGTGAGCCGGCGCATCTACGAAGCCACCGCGCGCTTGCCCGCCCCCACCCGTTACATCCTCAGCGAGTACTCACGCCAGGCCGAAATTGCCTGGCGCGAACGCGGTGCAGTGGGGGTCGATGAGTTCCTCAAGAATCTGCGTGCCCAGGAGCAGGTATGGGCGGTGATAGTGGACGACCACCAGTCGCTGTCCTCCCAGGCTTTGACCACGATCGAGCGGCGCAAGCTGGATTTTGTACGCCAGATCGACTGGCCAGTGGGCCGCCCCGGCGGGCGGCCGACTTTCTATATTCCGTTCAGCGACGGTGCAGCACGCCTGGTCATGGAGTTGCCACTGCACCTGGACCCCCGCCAGGGCCGTGGCCTGTGGGACATTTTGCTGCGCCAGGTACTGCCGACGTGCCTGGCGCTATTGTTTGGTGTGCTGTTGTACCGGGTGCTGATTTCGCCGCTGGTGATCTTGCGGCGCCAGGCCAATGCCCTGAGCGCCGGCGACCTGGCGGCGCGGGTCGGGCCCCAGGTGACGCACCGCCGTGACGAACTCGGTGAATTGGCCCGGGCCTTCGACCACATGGCCGAGCGCCTGGAAAATACCGTGGTCCTGCAACGGCGCCTGCTGCGGGACTTGTCCCACGAACTGCGCACGCCCTTGAGCCGGCTGCGGGTGGCCGGGGAGCGCGAGCCCGATCCAAATGCCCTGCGCCAGCGCCTGGAGCGCGAAGTGCAAGGCATGGAACGCTTGATCGGCAGCACTCTGGAGCTGGTCTGGCTGGATACCGAACGCCCGGCGATGCCCGTGGAAGCGGTCGAGATGGAACCGTTGTGGGACTTGCTGCGCGAAGACGCCTGCTTTGAAAGCGGCTGGCCGCGGGAGCGCCTGCCCTGCGAACTGCCCGCCGACTGTTGGGTGCTGGGCAACCTCAATGGCCTGGCCCAGGCCCTGGAAAATATCCTGCGCAATGCCATCCGCCATTCCCCCGAACACGGTGTGGTGCGCTTGACCGGAGCATTGGAGGGCGATTTCTGGCACTTGTGCATCCAGGACCAGGGCCCAGGGATCGAGCCGGACAAGCTGGAGCAGATCTTCCTGCCCTTCACCCGCCTCAACGCCGCCCGCCCCGGCGGTGATGGCTATGGCCTGGGGTTGTCGATTGCGCGCAGCATCGTGCAGTTGCAAGGCGGCCAGTTGTGGGCACAGAACACCACGCCCGGGCTGTGCCTGCACCTGCGGCTCAAAGTGTATAAGTTGTAAATTGCGTTTACTCCCATATGAGAATCACTAGCATTCGAGCCATACGTTTCTTGTGACCCACTCGGTCTATGTGGGAGCTGGCTTGCCTGCGATGCAGACGCCTCGGTCTAGCAGGTCATTCCGAGGAGATGCCATCGCAGGCAAGCCAGCTCCCACACAAGCCTGCCCCCCAGGGCAATGGTGTTGCCTGGTCTGATGCTGATGAGCCCTCCATGAAAAGCAAATCCCCTGCCTGGCCGACCCTCTCGCGGGTAGTCGCCGCGCTGATCGGCGGTTACCTGTTTACCTATGCGTTTACCGCCGCCCTGGCGCGCCTGTTGCCCATGGACAAGGTGGATGCCCTGGTGGTCGCCAGCCTGCCCTCCTTCTTGATCTACACCCTGGCGATCCTCTGGGCCTTTGCCTGTCGCAACGCCTGGCGTGCGTGGGCCGGAATGGCCCTGGCGCTGCCCCTGGCTGCCGTCGGTTTCTGGCCACACTGGCGCGAGGTGCTGGGATGAAACACAAGACCCTGACCCAGGCCATGGCCTGGCTGCATACCTGGAGCGGGCTGGTGTTCGGCTGGCTGCTGTTTGCAATCTTCCTGACCGGCACCCTGGCGGTGTTCGACAAGGAAATCGACGGCTGGATGCGCCCGGAAATCCCCACCTCGACCCTGTCGCAAAGCGCCGCCGCGCAGCTGGCCCTCGACTATCTGGCGCGCCAGCACCCCGAGGCGAAGACCTGGAGCATCGGCCTGCCCGGCGAACGCTCCGACACCCTGACGGTATCGGCCGGCGAACAACGACGTGGCGGCGGCACCGCACTCGACCCACACACCGGCGAGCCCCTGGCCGTGCGCGAAACTGCCGGGGGCGGGTTTTTCTTCCGCTTCCACTTCACCCTCAACCTGCCGCGCGACCTGGGGATCTGGACGGTCGGCCTGGCCGCCATGGCGATGCTGGTCGCGTTGGTCAGCGGGATCGTGATCCATAAGAAATTCTTCAAGGAGTTCTTCACCTTCCGCCCCGCCAAGGGCCAGCGCTCGTGGCTGGATGCGCACAACGCGACAGCGGTGCTGGTGCTGCCCTTTCACCTGATGATCACCTATACCGGGCTGGTGATCTTCTATTTGATCTACATACCGGCGGCGGTGGACGCGCTGTTTGACGGCGACCGCGACAACCTCTTCCGCGCCCTGCGTGGCGCGCCCGCCGAACAACAAGTGCGCGGCGAACGCGCCAAACACAGCGAAGCGGCCGAGCTGACGGCACTGGAACCGCTGCTGGCCGAGGCCGAGCGGGCCATGGGGCCGGTGTCCAGCTTGTCGATCCACAACCCCGGCCGCAGCGACGCACGCATCGAGGTACGGCCGGTACTGGGCAACCGCATCGAGCTGACCAAGGGCCAGAGCATGCTGTTTGACGGGGTCAGCGGTGCCGTCCTGCGCCAGCCTGCGGTCAGCCGGCCCAGCCTGTTGACCCAGAAGGTCATGGCCGGCCTGCACTTTGCGCAGTTCGGCGGCTACTCCATGCGCTGGCTGTACTTTGTCTGCGGCCTGGCCAGTTGCGCAATGCTGGCAACCGGCTTGGTGCTGTTTACCGTCAAACGCCGCCGGCGCCACGATGGCGAAGGCGCTGTGGGCGCCCTGCTCTACCACATCGCCGAACGCCTGAATGTGGCGGTAGTGGCCGGGCTGACGGTGGCGTGCGTGGCCTTGTTGTGGGCCAACCGCTTGCTCCCGGTGGAACTGGCCCAGCGCGGTGGCTGGGAAGTGCGGGTGTTTTTCCTGGTGTGGCTGTTGAGCCTGGGCCACGCGATTGTCCGCCCCTGGCGCAGTGCCTGGCGCGAGCAACTGGGTCTGGCGGCAGTGCTGTGTCTCGGCCTGCCGGCCCTGAATCTGCTGGGGGAAAGCCTGGGTGATTACGTCTACCTGGAATTGACCAGCGTCGCCCTCGGCCTGCTGCTGGCCTGGCCGTGCTGGAAGCTGTACCAGGCGCCCAAGGAACGCAGCACCCGGCGCGTGGCCAAGCACGCTGTAGCGGAGGTCAATTGAGATGGCGTTGATAGGCGCGTTGTTGCTGGCCTGCGCAGGGATGGCGGGGTTGTGCCTGGGCTTGGAGCGCCATTACAAACAACTTATGCAGCGCCTGCCCTCGCCGGTGCTACGACGTGGCCTGCGAGTGCTGGGCTGGGGGATGCTGGCGGCGAGTTTTGCCGTCAGCGTATTGGGGTGGGGCTGGGCCATGGGGCCGGTGGCGTGGTTCGGCTTGATTTCGCTGGCTGGGCTTGGCGTGGTGTTTCTGTTGCCCTACACCACGCGCTGATGGGCCAAAAAACCTTGTAGGGGCTGGTTTGCCGGTGATTGCGCTGGGTTATCGGATACATGCGGCGACTGATACACCGCCATTGCAGCATAGGTATCTACACAACTCTTTTCTGGGGTTGTGTACATATCCGTTGCTGCGGTCACGGCGGCTATTGGTTCCGCCCTTACGGCGGGTCACTTTTGGAAAAGAGCCCCAAAAGTAACCAAAAGGGCTCCTGCCCCACCACTCGGTGCCTCGCCTAGGCTCGGCATGCCCGCAGTCAGGCATTGCTCCGTGGGCCCGCCGCGATCGGCCATCCATGGCCGTGTCGCGGCTACCCCGGCATCCATGCCGGGGTGCCCACTGCGCAATACCTGCCTGCGGCCATCGTGGTTTAACGGGGCGCCT
>NZ_JAAQWS010000035.1:0-29486 GCF_012985645.1 Pseudomonas sp. WS 5410
TCGATGTTCATGGTGGGTCAATCCGAATGCTGTATGTGCATACAGTAATCGAGGTTTGCAGGTTGTGCGATGTGAGGCGACGAGCTGTAGGGGATTTTGGTTTGGTGTTCGGTCGGCAGGACGCCGGGGAATGGGTGCGTGACTTTTGCGTGACTCTCTCACGCACTTGTAAGCACTGTGGGCACTGTGGGCGTTCGATTGCAGCGAGCGCCAGTAAAAACGGCCATTTCACAAGGTCTTACGTGTGTACTGCGTGCATGGGGTGCTAGGGTGTGGGCGCTACAAGATCGGCCCACTCCTGCATCATTTCCCGGCGCTGCTCAATATAGGCCGCATGGTTGTATACGTCCCGTATGAAACTGCTGTCAGCGTGAGCGAGCTGCCGTTCAATCCAGTCCCTGTTGTATCCGCGCCCGTTCATCTCGGTGGAGAATAGGTGGCGGAAGCCGTGTGGGGACTGCTTCCCCGTAAGCCCACACGTCCCCATGACGTTACTGGCGTAGTTGATGCCGATCGGTGCTGTAGAGTCGCTTCGATTGGTGAAGACGTATCGAAGATTGCCAGATATTGGAAGCATGCCCCTCAGGAGTTCCACGGCCTGGGTTGATAACGGAACCGCATGTTCACGGCGCGCCTTCATCTTTTGAGCAGGGGTTATCCATGTCGCAGCATCAAGGTCGATTTCAGACCACTCAATCTGCCTGACCTCGCCCGGGCGAGAAGCGGTGTAGATCATGAGCATTACCGCAGCTCGGAGCTGATAGCTCGCAATGTTCTGATTAATGGCCGCAATGGTCTTGGGTAGCTCGCTCATCGGCAGGAATGGGTGGTGGCTGCTCTGCGCACCCTTTTCGGTTACCGCATGCATTTCAGCGGTTGGGTTCGACTCTATGATCCCCGTTGCAATGGCGTAGCTGAAAACCTGGCCCATGCGCTGCCGGGCCTTCACCGCGGTAACGACTGAGCCGCGCTTTTCAATCTTTCGGATCAGGCTGATCACATCTGATCGCTTGATAGAGTCGATCTGCTGGCTACCGAAGACCGGCAGCACATCCAATTCCATCAGGTTTCTGATAATTCGATAGGTGCCTGGGGAGATACTTCCCCTTCTGAAGGCCAGCCATTCGTCGTAGATCCTGCGGAACGTTCGACTTCCTGCCTCAATCAATCCCGCCTTCTTTTCCTTCCTCGATTCACGCGGATCAATTCCGCGTGCAATATCTTCCCGCGCCTCATCTCTTCGTGAGCGCGCTTCCTTCAGGCCCGTGTCCGGGTATGTCCCAAAAGAAATCCTCGCCTGTTTGCCAAGCCATGTGAACCGAAAGTGCCAGCTCTTTATTCCGCTGGCGGCTACGTATAGGGATAGCCCAAGTGTGTCGGGGAGGGTGTACGCCTTGTCCTTTGGCTTTGCCTGCCTGGCTGCGGTATCCGTGAGAGCCACTAGTACATCCTCTGAAAAATATTCCCGATGTACTGGATGATGTACTAAGAAAATGCCAATGGGAAGGTATTGCGCGGTACGGAGTGGTACACGCATGTTTCATGCTTCTGGGGGATGGAGGGTGTTAGTGATACTGAGGGGTTTTAGGCGGGAGTCTACCGTGGAATCTTTGAAAATTTCCACGGTATGACCTGTAAGGCAGGAGTTTCTAGGGCTGTGTGCGATTGTCAGTGTGGGGTGAGCGCTTTATGGGCCCAGGTGACCGACTTGGCGCGCATTCTAACCTGTTTTATCGGGCAACCAGGCGGAGTGCGTAAAGCGCTGTTACTCCTGGGACCATAACGTTGTACTGACCTTGACCCCATCCCCACAAGGCAATGAGCGCTGCGACCCTCGGCGCTCCAGTTCGGCATACGCACGGGCACACTGCACCTGGCTTTGGGCGGCGGCGTTATCAATGCTGATATTGCCGGTGGTTTCAGACACCAGGTTGCCGTTTTTCTCCAACCGGATCAGTGGCCGTTCGGGCTGCACTTCAAAGCGACTTTTCGTCGGTTCGGTGCTCAGTGCCAGGTCGGTGGGGGCTGCCGGCAACTGATCTTCGGTGACGCCATAGCGCGTGAGAAGCGAAAGGTTGGGCAAGTCCTGCGCGCTTGCCTGGGCTGCTGCCAGAAGCAGGAACATGCCAAGGCTGTACATTTTTTTGCGATTAGAATGCATGGTTGTATCTTTCCAAAGTTGTTTCCTGGTGGGCTGGATTGAAGAACAACTTATTATTATCGCAACCACGTTTAGGGCAGGGTGTATCCAGCCAGAAAGAAGAGCCGTGGCGGTTGCCGAACTGCGTACCTGGTTCATAAACCTTGAACGAGGAAGGGCTGAAACTGGTGTTACTGCAACCAGTAATCAGGGCGGTAGTGACGAGGCCCAGGAACTTTATGGGTTTCATAAGGGGGAGGTCCGCGTTGAATTTATCAGTGTTTTACAGGGTTGCCCGCAAGCCAGGCAGCTCATTCCAGGGCTAGGCTTCTTCGCTCTCGAACTCCAGCAAGTCGCCTGGCTGGCAATCCAGGGCGATACACAGCTTGTTCAGGGTTTCGAGTTTAACGCCTTTGATCTTTCCGTTTTTCAATAGCGATAGATTGGCTTCGGTAATCCCAATGGCATCTGCCAGTTGGTTGGAGCGAATCTTCTTCTTCGCCATCATGACGTCCAATCGAATGATGATTGTCATGGGTTAGATGATGCTTTTGTTTTCATCGTCGATAACTTTTGATTCGGCCACTGTTAATGAGAATGCACACAGAAAGATGCCTTGTATGATCGCATACATAGCGCCGGATGATACACCCAAGGTAAGGGTGAACGTACGCTCGCCGGGCGCTACGCCAATTTGCGGAAAAATAAGGCCTGGTGGCTCAGAGCGCAATCAAGCGCTCACCCAGCTGGCCACTATCGGCCAGTTCAAGGAACTCATCGCCCAGCCGCTGGCTTTCACTCATCGCGGTTTGCCAGTACTGATTGCGTCGCGCGTCATCCCCCATAAAGCGTTTGAAGTCGCTGCGATCCGGCAATTTGCCGTGGGGCAGGCGGGCCAGGTAGTCCCGTGAGGGGGCCACCAGCAACACATTCTGCAGACCCTGTGGGCTACTGCGCCGCCACGGCAGACTCTTGTCGAACCAGCCGGGGATGACTCGATCGGTGAAGTGCGGATACAGCACAACGTCATCGCCGTGGTAGGGCAGGTCGAGGTGGTAGTCCAGCAGGCCACCATCGCGATAGGTGCCGGCACCGGCGCCCGGCAAGTCGCGTACGCCTTGCATCACCATAGGGATCGAGCCGGACGCCAGCAGGGCCTGGCGCAGGTTGCCCGGTTCCAGGGCGAGAAAGCGCGAAGGGAAATCCGTGAGCGGGTGCAGTGGCGGCGCCTGGCGCGGGTCGTGGATGATCAGCCGTTCAAAATGCCGGGACAGCCGTGCACGGCCGCGCAGGTTATCGGCGATCACCGAGGACAGGCCCAGGCCCAGGCGCCCACGGTGATCGTCGGCCAACAGGCCATGGCTTTTGACCACGACTATATTCAGGCGATAGTGCGGGTTATCCAATAGCGACGCATCGCGCCCGGCCAGCAGGTCGTCGAGCATGCGCTGGCAGCTCTGGCTGACCTCGGCCATGGTCACACCCTTGGCAAAGCGTTGCTCGTTGTACAGGCGCCCGAGGTCGAGCAGGCCCTGTACCGGATCCGGCAGGCAAGCGCTGGCAAAGCGCCAGGAACCGATCGACGCGCCGATCAGCGCACGCTCGCGGGGGGCACGCGCCAGCCAGTCACCAAACAGCGCCAGGTCCAGACCCTGAATGCCCAGGGCCTTGGGACCACCGGCCGCGCCGGGCAGAATCCCCACATCGGCAGGCTGGAGGCCTTGTTCGCGAATGCGTGCAAAAGCGCGTTGGCCAGCCTTGAGCGTCAGGGCTGGGAACTTGATGTGAATGGCCGTCATACCGATCTCTGTGCAGGCGAGCCGGGCAGTATAGGAAATATTCCCCGGAGCCTGGCAAGGTGTTGTGGGACAATTGCCATGGTGGCAATTCAGTTTCAGTTAAGTTGCGACCCGTACTGTGGGGGCCGTAGGCAAAACATCCTGAAATGGAGAACGATCATGAAAACCCTCACAATTATCACCGCCAGTATCATCGCCCTCACCAGCGGCCTGGCCCAGGCGCGGGACCTGGGGCCGGATGAAGCGCTGAAATTGCGTGACGCTGGTACCATCCAGTCTTTCGAGAAGCTTAATGCCGCCGCCCTGGCCAAGCACCCAGGTGGCACGGTGCATGAAACCGAGCTGGAGCAGGAATACGGCAAGTATATTTACCAGGTTGACCTGCGCGATGCCCAGGGCGTCGAGTGGGATGTGGAATTGGACGCTGTCACCGGGCAAGTCCTCAAGGATCATCAGGATACGTAATGAAGGTAAATCTACGCACCGGCAGTCGACTGGCGCTGGTGCTCCTGGCCTTTTGCTCGGTGGTGGCTGCCCGGGACCTCAACCAGGATGAAGCCCTGGAATTGCGTCAGCAAGGGGTGATCCTGTCCCTGGAGCAACTGCTGCAGCAGGCCATGGCGCGGCATCCCGGTGCCAGGTTGCTGGAGGCTGAGCTTGAGAGCAAACACGGCAGTTACGTCTATGAGGTGGAGCTGGTGACCACCGATGGCGTGGTCCGGGAAATCAAACTGGACGCGACCACCGGCGCGCTGCTTAAAGACGAGGAAGATGACTGATGCGCCTGCTTCTGGTGGAAGACCACGTACCGTTGGCTGATGAACTGATGGCCGGGCTGAAAGCCCAGGGCTATGCCGTGGATTGGCTGGCGGACGGTCGCGATGCGGTGTATCAGGGGCGCAGCGAGCCGTATGACCTGATCATCCTCGATCTGGGCCTGCCTGGCTTGCCGGGGCTTGAGGTGCTGAGCCAGTGGCGCGCCGCCGCGCTGGCGACCCCGGTGTTGATCCTCACCGCCCGCGATTCCTGGGCCGAGCGCATCGCAGGGCTCAAGGCCGGGGCCGACGATTACCTGAGCAAGCCGTTCCACCCCGAGGAGTTGTACCTGCGCATCCAGGCCTTGCTGCGCCGTTCCCATGGCCAGGCCAACCAGCCGACCTTGCAGGCGGCGGGCTTGCACCTGGATGAAGGCCGTCAGTGCGTGATGCGCGACGGTGCCGAGGTGCAACTGACCGCTGCCGAGTTTCGCCTGCTGCGCTACTTCATGCTGCATCCCGAACAAATCCTTTCCAAAAGCCATCTGGCCGAGCACCTGTATGACGGCGAGACCGAGCGCGACTCCAATGTCCTTGAGGTCCACGTCAACCATCTGCGGCGCAAGCTCGGGCGCAGCGTGATTGAAACCCGGCGTGGCCAGGGTTATCGCTTTGGCGCCAGCCCCGCGTGAGGTCGATCCAGCGGCGGCTGAGCCTGGGGCTGATCAGCGTGATGGTGATCGTCGGCCTGGTGCTGGCGCAGACCAGCCTGTGGCTGTTCGAAGTGGGTCTGCAACGCTACCTGGAAGCGGGTCTGCGCAACGACAGCGAAAACCTGCTGGTGGCCCTGGTGCGTGGGCCCGGCGGCGTGCAACTGGATGAACAGCGCTTGTCACCGGCCTATCAACGGCCGTTTTCCGGGCACTATTTCCGTATCGACTTCGGCGACAACCACTGGCGCTCCCGTTCATTGTGGGACCAGGAACTGCCGCAACTGCCCCAGGCCGGTCTGAAGGGCAACCTGCAATTGGGCCCGGAAGGCCAGCAACTGCTGGTCCTGCGATCGGACTACAAGCGTTTTGGCCAGTCGATTTCCATCAGCGTGGCCCAGGACTACACGCCCGTGCGGGAAAGTTTTCGCCTGATGCGCCAGGTCGGCCTGGTCCTCGGGCTGGCGGCGTTGCTGCTGATCCTGATCCTGCAACGGGTCACCGTACGCCGGGCCCTGCGCCCGCTGGAAACTGCGCGCGAGCAGATTGCACAGCTGCAACAAGGCCAGCGCTCGCAACTGGATACCCAGGTGCCGGTGGAGCTGGAGCCGCTGGTGGCGCAGATCAACCACCTGTTGGCCCATACCGAAGACAGCCTCAAACGCTCGCGCAACGCCCTGGGTAACCTCGGCCATGCCTTGAAGACCCCGCTGGCGGTATTGCTGAGCGTGGCTTCCAGCGAGCAGCTCAAGGACCAGCCGCAATTGGCCAAGTTGTTGCGCGAGCAGTTGCAGCAGGTGCAGCAACGGCTCAACCGCGAACTCAACCGCGCGCGCCTGGCCGGTGAAACCCTGCCCGGCGCGCTGTTCGACTGCGACAGCGAACTGCCGGGCCTGCTGGCGACCCTGAACATGATCCACGGTGAGCACCTGGAGTTGAGCTACCAGGTTCGCCCCGGCCTGCAACTGCCCTGGGACCGCGAAGACTTGCTGGAGCTCTTGGGCAACTTGCTGGACAACGCCTGCAAATGGGCGGATGCCGAGGTGCGTTTGAGCATTGAGCAGACCCCGGAGTGTTTTCAACTGATCGTCGAAGATGACGGCCCGGGTATTCCCGAGCCCCAGCGTGACCAGGTTTTCAGTCGTGGCACCCGCCTGGATGAACAGACCGCTGGCCATGGCCTTGGGCTGGGCATCGTGCGCGATATTGTCGATGTATGGGGCGGTACATTGCAGTTGCAAGAGAGCCCACTGGGCGGGCTCAAAGTGTTGATCGAACTGCCCCGGCGCCAAACCTGACTGGCGGATACGCGCGCCGATTTGCAACAAGACTTTTCTTACAGAACCTGGCTCGCGCAATTTCGCTTATAACAGCCACCACGCAGGCCGTGTGGAACAGGTGAAAGGCACCCTGGTTTTTTCTCTGTTTCGGCCACGGCAGTTGCTATAGCCCTCGCCAGCCGGTCACGCGGCTGCTCGGCACCTAACAAGAAAGATAAAAGGTGAACCCATGCAAATGACCAAACGCTTGAGCCTGTTTGCTGCTGCCGCAGCCCTTGTCGCCAGTTCCTCGGCACTCGCCGCCCCAACCTTTATCAATGTGCTGACCGGTGGCACCAGCGGCGTGTATTACCCGATTGGGGTGGCATTGTCACAGCTGTACAGCAACGGTATAGACGGATCGAAGACCTCGGTGCAGGCCACCAAGGCTTCGGTGGAAAACCTCAACCTGCTGCAAGCCGGTCGCGGCGAGCTGGCCTTTGCCCTCGGTGACTCGGTCGCCGATGCCTGGAATGGCGTGCAAGACGCCGGCTTCAAGGCGCCCCTGAAAAAACTGCGGGCGATTGCCGGCACCTACCCCAACTACATCCAGATCGTCGCCAGCAAGGAATCTGGCATCACCACCCTGGAGGATCTGAAAAACAAGCGTATCTCCGTCGGCGCGCCGAAATCCGGCACCGAGCTGAACGCCCGCGCCATCTTCAAGGCTGCTGGCCTGAGCTACGAAGACATGGGCAAGGTCGAGTTTCTGCCGTACGCCGAGTCGGTCGAGTTAATCAAGAACCGCCAGTTGGATGCCACCCTGCAGTCCTCGGGCCTGGGCATGGCGGCGATCCGCGACCTGGCCGCGACCCTGCCAATAACCTTTGTTGCCATTCCGGCGGATATCACGGCGAAGATCGATAACGCTGCCTACCAGGGCGCGGTGATCCCGGCGGGCACTTATGACGGTCAGGACAGCGATGTAGCGACCGTGGCCATCACCAACATCCTAGTCAGCCATGACGGCGTGACCGATGAGGTGGCCTACCAGATGACCAAGCTCATGTTCGACAACCTCGATCGTCTGGGTAACGCCCACTCGGCGGCCAAAGATATCAAGTTGCAAGGCGCGGCCAAGGGCCTGCCTATCCCACTGCATCCGGGCGCCGAGCGTTTCTACAAGGAAGCGGGCGCACTGTAAGGCCCAGGTGGGTGCGGTGCGCGGTGCCAAGCGCTGCGCGCTGTGCCAGAGCGGTGAATAGCCCGGCGCGCACAACGCGCCAGGCTTGTTGGCATGTCGATGTTGTAACGTGGGAGTGACCTGCATGAGTGAGCAAGACCAAGGCCTTGCCGCCAGTCCCAGGGATTGGCCGCGAGCGCTGTTCTACGTCGCGCTGTTGTTTTCCGTCTTCCAAATCATCACCGCGGCCTTTCATCCGGTCTCCAGCCAGATTCTGCGGGCGGTGCATGTGGGCTTTCTGTTGCTGGTGGTGTTTCTGTGTTTTCCGGCGCGTGGCAATGCTCAGCCCTGGCAGCCGATGGCCTGGCTGCTGGGGCTGGCCGGAATGGCCACGGCGTTCTACCAGTGGTGTTTCGAAGCCGACTTGATTCAACGCTCCGGCGACCTGACCGACAGCGATTTGGTCATCGGCCTGTTGCTGATTGTGCTGGTGTTTGAAGCGGCGCGGCGGGTGATGGGGATTGCCCTGCCGTTGATCTGTGCGCTGTTCCTGGCCTACGGCCTGTTCGGCCAGTACCTGCCGGGCGATCTGATGCACCGCGGCTATGCCATCGACCAGATCGTCAACCAACTGGCCTTTGGCACCGAGGGGCTGTATGGCACGCCGACCTATGTATCGGCCACGTACATCTTCCTGTTTATCCTGTTCGGTGCGTTCCTTGAACAGGCCGGGATGATCAAGCTGTTCACCGATTTCGCCATGGGCCTGTTCGGCCACAAAGTCGGTGGCCCGGCCAAGGTTTCCGTGGTGTCGTCGGCGCTGATGGGCACCATCACCGGTTCGGGGGTGGCCAACGTGGTCACCACCGGCCAATTCACGATCCCGTTGATGAAGCGCTTCGGCTACAAGTCGGCGTTTGCCGGTGGCGTGGAAGCGACCTCGTCGATGGGCAGCCAGATCATGCCGCCGATCATGGGCGCAGTGGCCTTTATCATGGCCGAGACGATCAACGTGCCGTTCTTCGAGGTGGCCAAGGCCGCGCTGATTCCGGCCATGCTGTACTTCGGCTCGGTATTCTGGATGGTTCACCTGGAAGCCAAGCGCTCCAACCTGCGTGGCCTGCCCAAGGACGAATGCCCGAACCCCTGGGCCGCGGTGAAGCAGCGCTGGTACCTGTTGATTCCGCTCTTTGTGCTGATCTACCTGCTGTTCTCCGGGCGCACGCCGCTGTTCTCCGGCATGGTCGGCCTGGCCCTGACGTCCATTGTGATTCTCGGCTCGGCGATCATCCTGCGGGTCTCGTCCAAGGTGATGCGTTTTGTCTTCTGGATCGTCCTGGGTCTGCTTTGCGCGGGCTTCTTCCGGCTCGGTATCGGCATGGTGTTCGGGGTGGTGGCGCTGCTGGTGGCGGTGTGCTGGTTTATCAAAGGCGGCCGCGACACCCTGACCATCTGCCTGCATGCACTGGTAGAGGGCGCACGGCACGCGGTGCCGGTGGGGATTGCCTGCGCCCTGGTGGGGGTGATTATCGGTGTCGTGTCGCTGACCGGGGTGGCTTCCACCTTTGCCGGCTACATCCTTGCCATTGGCCAGGACAACCTGTTCCTGTCGCTGGTGCTCACCATGCTCACTTGCCTGGTGCTGGGCATGGGGATCCCGACCATTCCCAACTACATCATCACCAGTTCGATCGCTGCACCGGCACTGCTGGACCTCGGCGTACCGCTGATTGTCTCGCATATGTTCGTGTTCTATTTCGGCATCATGGCCGACCTCACACCGCCGGTGGCATTGGCCTGTTTCGCGGCGGCACCGATTGCCAGGGAGAGCGGCCTGAAGATCAGCTTTTGGGCGGTACGCATCGCGGTGGCGGGGTTCGTTGTGCCGTTTATGGCGGTGTACGAGCCGGCGCTGATGCTGCAGGGCGATAGCCTGTTGGCCACACTGTATGTGGTGGCCAAAGCGTTGCTGGCCATTGGTATCTGGGGTGCGGTATTTACCGGCTACTTGCAAGCCAGGCTGAGTTGGTGGGAGCGCCTGCTGGGCTTCTTCGCCGGTGGTAGCCTGATTCTGGCGACGCCGTTAAGCGATGAAATCGGCTTCGTCATGGTGGGGCTGTTGATCGCACAGCACTGCTGGCGGGCCCATCGTGCCCAGGCGGCCACTGCGTGATCGGTCTGTGTCTGGGCTTGGCGGGCGCGGTATGGGCACAAGTGCCTACGCCTGTGTTCACCCTGGCCTGGACGCATACGATTGAGAAAGTGCGCTGGGAAGAGGATTACCGTGTAACGCCTGAGGGCCTGGTGTTGGGCGAGGCGCGGGTCAAGGGTTCCGGGGCCGGTATGGAGATCCCGCACGGCGCCGAACTGCGTGATGGCAGTTGGCATTACCAGCGTCAGTTGCCACCCTTGCAGCCCCTGCGCCTGGGCCGCACCCCCGAGGCCGGGGATTATCAACTGTGTTTCAACCAGCAGTGCCAGTGGCTGAGTGCCTGGCTCGGCCCGCCCCAGGCGAGCCAGCCGGCGGTAGAGCTGTGGGGGTGTGAGCTGGAGGTTGCGTCCAGCCCCCGGCCCCGCACCTTTTAACCGCGATCAGACCCGGAACTGGTCCATCAACCCCTGTTGCTGATTGGCCAGGCTATTGAGCGTCTGGCTGACCCGCGCCGATTCATTGGCTTGTTCCGACAGCGACTCGGTCACATCACGAATCGTCGCCACGTTGCTGTTGATCTCCTCGGCCACCGCGCTTTGCTGCTCGGCGGCGCTGGCGATCTGCAGGTTCATGTCGCTGATCACCGTCACCGCATCGCCGATCTGGCGCAATGCCGTGACGGCCTGGCCGACCTGTTCGACACTGCCTTGGGCCTGGCGATGGCTGTTGCTCATGGAGCTCACCACTTCCTGGGTGCCGTTTTGCAACTGTTCGATCACCTGGCGGGTTTCTTCCACCGACTCCTGAGTGCGCCGTGCGAGATTGCGCACCTCGTCCGCCACCACCGCAAAACCACGCCCGGCTTCACCGGCACGGGCGGCTTCGATGGCGGCGTTGAGGGCCAGCAGGTTGGTTTGTTCGGCAATCGCGCGGATCACTTCCAGCACTGAACCGATCTGCTCGCTATTGGCTGCCAGGCCTTCGACCTGGGCCATCGCCGTGCTCATGTCGGCAGCCAGGTGGCCGATGCTGGTGGTGGTGCGGTCGATCACCGTCAGGCCTTCGCGGGTGGCCTGGTCGGCATCCCGTGCAGCGTGTGCCGCCTGGGCGGCGCTGCGGGCGACATCCTGGGCGGTGGCGCTCATTTCGTGGGAGGCGGTGGCCACCTGATCCACCTGGCGGTACTGCTGCTCCATGCCGGCACTGGTCTGGCTGGCGATTGCCGCTGATTGGTCGGCGGTGCTGCGCGCGTCCTGCACCGAGCGTTTGACCTCGGCAATGATCGGTTGCAGTTTGTCGAGGAAGCGGTTGAACCAACTGGCCAGTTCGCCCAGCTCGTCGCGCTTGTCGTAGGCCAGGCGCCGGGTCAGGTCGCCTTCGCCGCTGGCGATATCTTCCAGCATATGGGCCACGCCGAGGATCGGCCGGGTGACACTGCGGGCCATCAGCCACACCAGCAGCAAACCGACGATGGCGGCGAGCAGGCCCAGGCCCAGTTCCAGCAGGGTGCCTTTGGTGTTGTCGGCATCCAGCTCGGCCTTGAGGGTTTCGGCGGGGCCGATCAGGACTTTTTCCGGCACATCCAGCAACACGCCCCAGGACTTGCCATTGGGAATGGGCTGGAAGGGTGCCAGCACCTTGAGTTGATGGTCGGTACGCAGGCTGTAGGTCTGGGTGCTGCTGGCCATGGCGCTGATCAGTTGTGCGCCGCTGGCGGTATCCACACTGTCCAGGCGCTGGCTGAGCTTGCTCGCATCCGGGCTGTAGCCGGCCAGCAAACCCACCGGGCTGATGATACTGACGTTGGTCTGGCCGTCATACAGCTCGCGGCTGGCATTCTGGCTGACTGCCTGCAGGCTGTTGAGGTTGATGTCCACCGACAGCGAGGCGATGACTTTGCCATTGGCCATGAGCGGGAACACGATGCTGGTCAGCAAGACGTTGTGCCCGTCGATCACATAGAAGTACGGCTCGATCACACACGGCTTGAGGGTCGAGCGTGGGCAGGTGAACCAGGTGTTGGCCTTCTCGCCGCTGGGGCCGACGCTGGTGTCGGACATATCGCTTTCCGGCAGCGCCATCGAGGTCAGGGTGCCGGGTGTCGGCTGCGACCAGTACAGGGCAAAGCGTCCCTTTTCATTGCTGCCCAGCTCCGCTTGGCCGGCGAACAGCTCATCCTTGCCATCCAGGGCATTGGCTTCAAAGACCAGGGACAGGCCCAGCAGGTCCGGGTTGGCTTGCAGGGCGGCCTTGACCTGGCGGGTCAGGTCTTCACGCAGGTCGAAGGCATCGAGGAAGCGTTTTTCGGCCTGTTCGCGCAAAAACAGCACCTGGCGCGAAAAGCCATGGCCATATTGGTAGGCGTCCATAAATTGCTGGCGGATGCCCAGCGCCTGCACTTCACCCTGGGCTTCGATGCGCGATTGGGCTGCAACATTAAGCATCTGTGTGCTGGAGGTCTGGACCCGTTGTGAACTCTGGTCCATCCGATACAGCGAAAGACCCACCAGCAGGGTCACGATGCCCAACAGACAAAGGCCGGCGAGGAGGGTGATTTTCCATTGAATGGACAGCTGCCTGAGCGACATGGAGATCCTTAACCTTTCGTTGCGACAGAGATAATCCACTCTATCGGCCGCGGGTTGTTTTTCTTTATTCATACGTTCAATTGAATCTATTCGCGACGTCGTTCTTTGACATGGCGCGCCGGCTGCTGCAAAGTGCGCGGCCTCTAATAAAACTCCCTTTCTGCGTGTGCCGTGGTCGACATCTGGCCGGGGCGCCGGCGCGTGTTGTGTTTATATTTCTGTCTTGAGGTAACCATGATTAACGCAGTAATCGCCGCGGTCGGCACCATGCTCGTGCTCAGCCTGTCCCGCGTGCATGTGGTCATCGCGATCATCGTGGGTGCCCTGGTCGGCGGTTTGACCGGTGGCCTGGGGATCGACGCGACGCTCAGCGCGTTCAACAGCGGCTTGGGCGGCGGTGCCACGGTGGCGTTGTCTTACGCATTGCTCGGTGCTTTCGCGGTGGCGATTGCCAAGTCCGGCCTGGCCCATGCCCTGGCGGACAAGGCCCTGCTGCTGGTGGGCCGCCAGGACGCCACTGGCGGCAGTTCTGTCAAATGGCTGCTGATCTGCCTGCTGGGAGCGGTGGCGATTGCCTCGCAGAACATCCTGCCGATCCATATCGCCTTTATCCCGCTGCTGGTACCGCCGCTGCTGTATGTGCTGACCAAGTTGCAGATTGACCGGCGCCTGATCGCCTGCGTCATGACCTTCGGCCTGATCACCCCGTACATGTTCCTGCCGGTGGGCTTCGGCAATATCTTCCTCAACCAGATCCTGCTGGCCAATGTCGCCAAGAGCGGGGTGGATATCAGCCAGGTCAACGTTACCCATGCCATGGGTATTCCGGCGCTGGGCATGGTGTTCGGCCTGTTGGTGGCGGTGTTTATCAGCTACCGCAAAAAGCGCATCTACGACCTGCAGAAGATCGAGCGGGTCGAGCAAGTGGCGGTGCAGTACAACCCGCTGACCCTGCTGGTCGCCGGGCTGGCCATTGCCTCGGCCTTTATTATCCAGTTGTGGCTGGATTCGATGATCATCGGTGCCCTGGCGGGTTTCCTGATCTTCTCGGTATCGGGCATCGTGCGCTGGCGCGACACCGATGATCTGTTCACCGAAGGCATGAAAATGATGGCGATGATCGGCTTCATCATGATCGCGGCGTCGGGGTTTGCCGAAGTGCTCAAGGCCACCGGCCAGGTACAGACGCTGGTGCAGGCTTCGGCCGAATTCATCGGCCACAGCCGTGGCGTGGGTGCGCTGTTGATGTTGCTGGTAGGCCTGCTGGTGACCATGGGCATCGGTTCGTCGTTTTCCACCGTGCCGATCCTCGCGGCGATTTTTGTACCGCTGTGTGTGCAACTGGGGTTCAGCCCGCTGGCCATTGTCTGCATCGTCGGCACCGCCGGGGCCTTGGGCGATGCCGGTTCGCCTGCGTCCGACTCTACCCTGGGGCCGACCTCGGGTTTGAACATCGACGGCCAGCACCACCATATCTGGGACACCGTGGTCCCGACCTTCCTGCACTACAACCTGCCGTTGCTGGTGTTCGGCTGGTTTGCTGCGATGACCCTGTAACAAGCAGATTCCTACAGTTTTCTCCTTTAGGGCCGTTAACCTCGTAACGTTGCCCTACAAGAGAGAAGATCCATGCGTCTGAGTCTGAAGGCCAAAGTCCTGTCCCTCGCTGTACTGCCAGTGTTGTTGTTTGCCGTGGTCATCAGCCTGACCACCGTGTGGATTCTCAAGGAACAGGCGCGCACCGAGGTGGCCGAAACCCGCCAGCGCCTGCTCAACAACGCCAAGGCCACCCTGCAAAGTTATGTCGAAGTGGCGATGACCACCATCAAGCCGCTGTACGACGCGGCAGCCCCCGGCGATACGGAGGCGCGGGCGCAGGTGGTCAAGCTGTTGTCCAACACAACCTACGGCAAGGACGGCTATTTCTTCGGCTACGACTCCGAAACCATCCGCCTGTTCAAGGGCAACAGCCCCGACGGCGTGGGCAAAAGCTTCAAGGACAACCGTGACCCCAACGGCGTCTACGTCAACCGCGACCTGGTCAAGGTCGGCAAGGACGGCACCCACTACCTGCAATACAGCTCGACCCAGCCGGGGCAAACCGAACTGGTGCCCAAGCTCGGCTACACCGAGTACCTGCCCAAGTGGGACATGGTGATCGGTACCTCGGTCAACCTCGACGGTATCGAGGCCCTGGTCAGCGAAGTCGAAGCCAAGGTCAACGAGCGCATGGAAGGGGTGTTGTTGAGCATTGTCGGCATCGCCGTAATCCTGCTGTTGCTGATCGCTGCAGCGGGCATGCTGCTGGCCAATACCATCCTGCGCCCCTTGCACCTGATGAAAGCCAACCTCGACGATATCGCCGCCGGTGAGGGCGACCTGACCCGGCGCCTGGCAATCACCAGCCAGGACGAGTTGGGTGAACTGGCCGGCTCGTTCAATCGGTTTGTCGATAAGATCCACGGCCTGGTACGCCAGATCACTGACATGACCTCGCAACTGACCGGGCTGGTCAGCCAGGTGTCCGAGCAGGCCCATCGTTCGGAGCAGGCCATGGAACGCCAACGTCAGGAAACCGACCAGGTGGCGACGGCGATCAATGAAATGTCGTCTGCCGCCCATGAAGTGGCCCGAAGTGCCCAGGGCGCGGCCGTGGCGGCGCAGCAGACCGACGCCGAAGGCCAGGCCGCCAAGCGCGTGGTGGATGGCAGCATCGCGCAGATTCATGCGTTGGTGAATGACATCCGCAGCAGTGGCGTGTCCCTGGATAGCCTGCAACAGGACGTGTCGTCGATTGTCAGCGTGCTTGGGGTGATCCGCTCGATTGCCGAGCAGACCAACCTGCTGGCCCTCAACGCCGCCATTGAAGCCGCCCGTGCCGGTGAAGCCGGGCGTGGTTTTGCGGTGGTGGCCGATGAGGTACGCGCACTGGCCAGCCGCACCCAGCAAAGTACCCAGGAAATCCAGGGCATGATCGACCGCCTGCAAAAAGGCACCGAGGCGGCCGTGGAATCCATGCGCCGCTCCAGCGATGCCGGCGACGGCACCTCGGCCCAGGCCAACGAAGCCGGGGCGTCCCTCGATACCATGGCGCAACTGATCGGGACCATCAACACGATGAACGCGCAGATCGCCAGTGCTGCAGAAGAGCAAACCGCCGTGGCCGAAGAGATCAACCGCAGCGTGCATCAGATTGCCGTGGCGGTGGACAGCGTGGCGGACGAGACCCAGCAGGGCGCACAGACCTCCCGCAGCCTGGCGGAACTGGGGCAGCGGTTGGGGCAGTTGGTGGGGCAGTTCAGGATCTGATCTGGCAATTGCGGTGCTGGTTCTGGCCTCATCGCAGGCAAGCCAGCTCCCACACTTGATCGGTGAATACGGTCAAAATGTGGCAGTTGCTGGGGTAGTTAGGGATCTGATCTGGCAATTGCGGTGCTTGATCTGGCCTCATCGCAGGCAAGCCAGCTCCCACACTTGATCGGTGAACATGGTCAAAATGTGGCGGTTGCTGGGGTAGTTCAGGATCTGATCTGGCAATTGCGGTGCTGGTTCTGGCCTCATCGCAGGCAAGCCAGCTCCCACATGTTGAACTGTGAATGCAGTCAAATGTGGGAGCTGGCTTGCCTGCGATGGGGCCCTAACAGCCGCTACACATCCCGCATCAACAACCCAAACCCGATATCCATGTCCAACGGCACCGGCACATACACCGTGTGCCCATCCCCCGGCGCTACCTCAATCGCCTCACCCTTGGCGTTATGCATCATCCCCAGGTCAAAATGGAAATTCCCCGCCGGGGTCATCAGTTCCAGGTGATTGCCCACGGCAAAGCGGTTCTTCACCTTGACTTCGGCCAGCTCCCCGCGCCGTTCGCCGGTCAATTCCCCGACAAACTGCTGTTGTTCCGAGACGGAGCTGCCGTTCTGGTAGTTCTGGTATTCGTCATGCACGTGGCGGCGCAGGAAACCTTCGGTGTAGCCACGCTGGGCCAGGGACTCAAGGTTGGTCATCAAGCCCCGGTCGAACGCACGACCGGCCACCGCATCATCAATGGCCTGGCGGTACACCTGGGTGGTGCGCGCCACATAAAAGTGGGACTTGGTGCGGCCTTCGATTTTCAACGAATGCACGCCCATCTGCGTCAGGCGCTCGACATGCTGCACCGCCCGCAGGTCCTTGGCGTTCATGATGTAGGTGCCGTGTTCGTCCTCGAAGGCCGGCATCTGCTCATCCGGGCGGTTGGCCTCCTGCAGCAGGAACACCTGGTCGGTGGGCGCGCCAAGGCCCAGGGTCGGCTCGGGCTGATACTGCTGGACGATATCGCCCACGGTGTTTTCGGTCGCGGGTGTGGCCTGGTATTTCCAGCGGCAGGCATTGGTGCAGGTGCCCTGGTTGGCATCGCGCTTGTTCATATAACCGGACAACAGGCAGCGCCCGGAGTAGGCCATGCACAGCGCGCCATGCACAAACACTTCCAGCTCCATGGCCGGCACGTGCTGGCGGATTTCGGCGATTTCTTCCAGGGACAGCTCCCGCGACAGGATGATCCGGCAGATGCCTTGCTGCTGCCAGAACTCGACACTGGCCCAGTTCACCGTGTTGGCCTGTACCGACAGATGGATCGGCATCTGCGGGAAGTGCCGGCGCACCAGCATGATCAAGCCCGGATCGGACATGATCAGCGCGTCCGGGCCCATGGCGATCACCGGTTCCAGGTCCTTGAGGAAGGTTTTCAGCTTGGCATTGTGCGGCGCGATATTGACCACTACATAAAAGCGCTTGCCCTGGGCCTGCGCCTCGGCGATGCCCAGGGCCAGGTTGGCGTGATCGAACTCGTTATTACGCACCCGCAAGCTGTAGCGCGGCTGGCCGGCGTAGACCGCATCGGCGCCGTAGGCAAAGGCGTAGCGCATGTTTTTCAGGGTGCCGGCAGGGGCGAGCAATTCGGGAGCGAGGACAGGGAGCATGGGATTCAGATCGCAAAAGGGCGGCAGGGTAGCCGAGCCGGGCCTGGCGGTTATTGATCTGGGTCTACGCTGTAGAAATAAAGATGGCACTCGCCGGATGCGCGGTGGACTAAGCAACAGGGCGCGCTGGGCGCCCGACGTTTTTCTGGCACGGATCGGACATGAACCAAACGAATCTGCAATTCAAAACCCTGCTATTGCTGCTGGTCCTGGTGACCCTCGCGTTTTTCTGGATCCTGTTGCCGTTCTACGGCGCGGTGTTCTGGGCGGTCATCCTCGGGATCATCTTTGCGCCTATGCAGCGGCGCCTGCAGCTCAAGTTTGGCTGGAACCGCAACCTCACGTCGCTGTGTACCCTGATGGTGTGCCTGGTGATCGCGATCTTGCCGGTGATCATCACCAGCGCCTTGCTGGTGCAGGAGGGGGCGACGCTGTACAAGAACGTCGAAAGCGGCAAATTGGATGTGGCGGGCTACATCGAGCAATTCAAGAACTTCCTGCCGCCGTACTTCCAGAACCTGCTAGATCGCTTCGGCATGGGCAACCTGGAAGGCCTGCGCGAGAAAATCGTCAAGGGCGCGATGCAGGGCAGCCAGTTCTTTGCCAGCCAGGCATTCAGCTTTGGTCAGGGCACCTTTGATTTCCTGGTGAGCTTTTTCATCATGCTCTACCTGCTGTTCTTCCTGCTGCGCGACGGCCCCGAACTGGTGCGCAAAGTGCGCACGGCGGTGCCGCTGGCCGAGCCACAGAAGCGTCGCCTGCAACTGAAGTTCAACCGCGTGGTACGGGCGACCGTCAAGGGCAATGTGCTGGTGGCGGTGACCCAGGGGGCGCTGGGTGGCCTGATTTTCTGGTTTCTGGATATTCCCAGTGCGTTGCTCTGGGCGGTGCTGATGGCGTTTCTGTCATTGCTGCCGGCGGTGGGTGCCGGGATTGTGTGGGGGCCGGTAGCCGCGTACTTCCTGCTCAGCGGTTCAATCTGGCAAGGGGTGGTGCTGGCCTTGTTCGGGGTGTTTGTGATCGGCCTGGTGGACAACGTGCTGCGCCCGATCCTGGTGGGCAAGGACACCAAGATGCCGGATTACCTGATCCTGATCTCAACCCTGGGCGGCCTGTCAGTCTTCGGCCTCAATGGTTTTGTAATCGGGCCGTTGATTGCCGCGCTGTTTATTTCCAGCTGGGGGCTGTTTGTCGAAACCAAACCCCGGGTACGCCTGCCATTGCCCTAAGCCGAGAAGCAGTGGGCCATCTTGCGTGACAGGGCCTGGGCATCGGGCAGTGAGGTCAGGGGGCCACTGATGGCTTCACCGTCGCGTACCAGGTACCAGCAGGCGAGCAAACCCAGCTCGCGAAGGGGGACAGGGACGGCACTGCCGACGACGGACATGATCTGGATAGTGGGCATATCTACCTCCATTGCTGATGGAGGTCACCTTACGGTGGCCCGGCGGCGAGGGAAAATCACCCTGCTCGATAGTCAACATCACTGTCATCGAGGCTGCACCGGCAGGGGCTCAGTCAACCACCTGGTCCAGCATGTGCAGCACCTCCTGTTCATTGAGCAGGCCTTTGTGGACCAGGTTTTCTGCCAGCAGCGAAAGAAACTTGGCGCTGCGATGGCCTTCCAGGTGCTTGAGCTCGGTCAAGGCGCTATAGACCTTGCTCGAGGTGCAGAGGCCGGCGGTACGGTGCGGATTTTGTGTGGGCATGCTGGGGCGTCCTTGTTGTTATGGCCTTTTATAGGGGACAGTTTTGATAGTGAGAGTGCCGTGTGACACAAACATGACAGCGCGGCCCCCCATTGGGCAAGTGCACGTTGGCCCTAATAATGTCGGAATTAACAGCCAGGGTTGTCCCCATAACGACCCTGGCGAGATTTATTCAGACCTGGCCACCCATAAAAAAGCCCCGCCGGGTGTGCGGGGCTTTTGCTGATGGGTTTACCAGCCACGCCCGTAATAGCCACGGGGCGGGCCGTAGTAGCCACGTGGTGGCCCGTAATACACGGGCGCCCGGCGGTAATACACCGGCTGCTGCACGTACACTGGCGCCGGCTGGTAATAGACCGGTGGTGGGGCGGCATACACCGGCTGGGGCTGGTAATACACCGGTTGCTGCTGCACATACACCGGTCGATCATGGCTGGCGATCACAGAGCCCACTACGGCTGCGCCGACAACCGCACCCAATACGGCCGGGCCACCCCAACCGCCACCATGGGCGGAGGCTTGGCCGGCTACAGCAAGTGCACCGATCAGCAAAGCGATCCTGGGGATTTTACGAATCATGGTCTTTCCTCGGTTGGCCCCTGCGCTTGTGGTCTGCAATCAATAGACTCAAGGATTGTCGCGGGGATACTTTTAAGACAACGTATTTCAGGAAAACAGCACGGCCACTAGGTAAAGGTTGTGTAAGGTCTGTACCGATTTGCTTACTTCGAAGAGGCGTTACCGATGCTGATGAACCCCAACAAGGATACCCAGCTGTGCATGTCGCTGTCGGCCCGTCCGGGCAATTTCGGCCTGCGATTTCATAACCATTTGTATGAGCAGCTGGGGCTGAACTTCTACTACAAGGCGTTCAGCAGCCAGGACTTGAACGGCGCCGTGGCCGGGATCCGTGCCTTGGGGATTCGTGGGTGTGGGGTGTCGATGCCGTTCAAGGAAGCCTGCATCGAGCTGGTCGATGAACTCGACGAATCGGCCCGCGCCATCGCCTCGATCAACACCATCGTCAACACCGCCGGGCACCTCAAGGCCTACAACACCGACTACATCGCCATCGAGCAACTGCTGCAAAAACACGCGGTGCCCAAGGACTCGACCTTCGCCCTGCACGGCAGCGGCGGCATGGCCAAGGCCGTGGCCAGTGCCTTGCGGGATGGTGGCTATACCAATGGCGTGATCGTTGCGCGCAATGAAACGGCGGGCCGGGCCCTGGCGCAGAACCTGGGCTATCAGTGGCAGGCGACCTTGGGTGAAGCGCGCCCGCAGATGCTGGTCAACGTGACGCCGATCGGCATGACTGGCGGCGCCCAGGCGCAGGACCTGGCGTTTGCGGCCGACGCAATTGATGCGGCAGACACCGTGTTCGATGTGGTGGCCATCCCCGCCGAAACGCCGTTGATCGTGCGGGGCAGGGCCCAGGGCAAGCGGGTGATTACCGGCCTGGAAGTGATCGCGATCCAGGCCCTGGAGCAGTTCGTGCTGTACACCGGCATCCGGCCGACGGACGAACAGTTCCAGAAGGCGGTGGATTTCGCCCGGCAGTAAACACCGCCGGCCCATGTGGGAGCGGGCTTGCTCGCGAAGACGTCGGCCCAGCAAACATTGATGTTGACTGACCCACTGCTTTCGCGAGCAAGCCCGCTCCCACACAAGCCCGCTCCCATAAGGGGGGACGTTTATTCGAGGCGTGACAGGCGCTCTTCCAGCGCCGCAATCCGCGCCTCCAGCTCCTCGATGCGCTCCACGGAAACCCCACTGGCGCTGCTGCGCTCCACCGGGCTACCGCGTGCGGCCAGGATCGCCTCGATATCCGCGGGATCGCCCAGGGAGTGGGTGTAGCGGTCTTCGCGCTGGCCGGCCTGCTTGGGTACTAGCACCGCCAGGTCACGGGCGATCAGGCGTTCCAGTTGATGCACCACCTGCTCGGCATCTTCAAAATCATGCATGCGCCCGCTGCGGGTCAGCAGTTCGTTGACCGTCTGCGGCCCGCGCAGGAACAGCAGGCCGGTAAGGATCACCTGTGCCGGCACCAGTTCCAGGGCCTTGTCCACGCGGTGTTCCCAGCGGTCGGCGCGACTGCCCATCACCAGCTTGGTAAAACCACGGCCCTCCAGGGCGCGCAGGCTCTGGCCAACCTGGCCCTGGCTGAGGTTCATCACCGGTTCCCGGCTGGTTTTCTGGTTGCAGGCCAGGACCAGGGCATTGAGGGTCAGCGGGTAGGTTTCCGGGTTAGTGGCCTGTTTCTCGATCAGGCAGCCCAAAACGCGGATTTCCGTGCTGTTCAGGCGCGGCTCGGAAGAGGTGGTGTCGTGCTCGGCGGTCATCGCGCTTTCCCTATGCAGTGAGCCCACTAGCCTAATCCCGAAAAAATAAAAGACAAGCAGCGCTCATGTCTATAATCGCCGCTGTTCAAACCCTGTCACCACTGTCGAGACTGTCATGACTATTTCCCTGTACGCCGCTTCACTTCCGGTCTTCAAGCAAATGCTCAACGCCCTGAGCGATGTGCTGAACAAGGCCGAGGCCCACGCCACCGCCAAGAACATCGACCCTAACGCCTTGCTGCAGGCGCGTCTGTTCCCGGACATGTTCCCGCTGGTCCGTCAGGTACAGATCGCCGTGGATTTTGCCAAGGGCGTTTCCGCGCGCCTGGCTGAGATCGAAGTGCCGAAATACGAAGATACCGAAGTTACCTTCGCTGACCTGCAAGCGCTGATTGCCAAGGTCCTGGCCTTTATCGACACCATCACCCCGGCACAGATCGACGGCAAGGAAGGTATCGAGATCGTCACCCGTCCGGGCACGCCTAAAGAGAAGCGATTCAGCGGCCAGTCCTACTTGCTGACCTACGGCCTGCCGCAGTTCTTCTTCCACGTCACCACCGCCTACGCCTTGCTGCGTCATAACGGTGTGGAAGTGGGCAAGCGTGACTACATGGGCGCATTCTAAGCCCCGAGTCACACCGCAAAACAAATGTGGGCGCTGGCTTGTGTGGGAGCTGGCTTGTCGGATCGCCGCATCGCTGCGATAGCATCACCTCGGTATCACTGATAGACCGAGTTGCTTGCATCGCAGGCAAGCCAGCTTCCACCCAAACCAGCGCCCACTTGCTTGCCGGGTTGTGTCAGGCCGGGTTCTTGTCTTCCTGGCCCAGGCACGCCGCAGCGGTGAACAACACGTCGGTAGACGAGTTCAGCGCGGTTTCCGCCGAATCCTGCAACACCCCGATAATGAAGCCTACGGCCACCACTTGCATGGCGATTTCACTCGGAATGCCGAACAGGCTGCACGCCAGTGGAATCAGCAACAGCGACCCCCCGGCCACACCCGACGCGCCACAGGCACAGATCGCTGCGACCACGCTGAGCAGCACGGCGGTCGGCAGGTCGACGGCGATGCCCAAGGTGTGCACGGCCGCCAGGGTCAGCACGGTAATGGTGATCGCGGCGCCGGCCATATTGATGGTCGCACCCAACGGGATCGACACCGAATAGGTGTCTTCATGCAGGCCCAGGCGCTCACTCAACGCCAGATTGACCGGGATATTGGCCGCCGAACTGCGGGTGAAGAAGGCGGTGATCCCACTTTCACGCAGGCACAACAGCACCAGCGGGTACGGGTTGCGGCGCAGTTTCCAGAACACGATGGCTGGGTTGACCACCAGTGCCACGAACAGCATGCAGCCGATCAGCACCAGCAACAGGTGCGCATAACCCAGCAAGGCATCGAAGCCGGAAGCGGCCAGGGTCGAGGCCACCAGGCCGAAAATACCCAGGGGGGCGAAGCGAATCACCACGCGCACGATCAGCGTGACGCCGTTGGACAGGTCGTCCAGCACGGTTCGGGTGGTTTCCCCGGCATGACGGATCGCGATGCCCATGCCGATGGCCCAGGCCAGGATCCCGATGAAATTGGCGTTCATCAGAGCGCTGATAGGGTTGTCCACCACGCTGAGCAACAGGCCCTGCATCACCTCGCCGATCCCGCCGGGGGCGCTGACGGCCACGTCATGGGTGCTGAGCACCAGGTTCGAGGGGAAGAGGGTACTGGCAATGACCGCGACCACCGCCGCCGAAAAGGTGCCCAGCAGGTACAGGAACAGAATCGGCCGGATATGGGTTTCCTGGCCATGCTTGTGGTTGGCAATCGAGGCCATCACCAGCACAAACACCAGGATTGGCGCCACGGCCTTGAGCGCCGAGACAAATACCTTGCCGATAAACGCGGTGGACAGGGCCGCACTGGGCGACAGCAGGGCCAGCAAGATGCCAGCGGTCAGGCCGATGACAATCTGGGTGACCAGGCTGAGGCGCATAAGTCGTTGAAAGAGTGAGGGAGCAGCAGTCATAAGAGTGTCTCTAGTTTTTTTAATGTGTACAGCGCTATGCAGGGCGCGAAGTCTAACATGCTGTAGGAAATATCCAGTTTACTGCGGCATTCAGTCGCCAAGGCCGTGTGTGGCACGGTCACATTCTGTTAAGATTCGCCATCCTCTTCTTATATCTCTGTCAGCGGGCCTCAAGGCTAACGCTGGCGTCGCCGTTTCTGGAGTTGTGCATGTTGTTGCCCATCCTGCTGCTGTCCGCAGCCGGTTTTACCGTGTTGACCACCGAATTTGTGATTGTCGGGCTATTACCCTCCATCGCTCGCGACCTGGATGTGAGCGTGTCCCAGGCCGGTCTGCTGGTGACTTTGTTTGCCTTTACCGTTGCCGCGTTCGGGCCGTTTCTGACCGCGTATTTCGCGCGTTTCGAGCGCAAGCGTCTGTTTATCAGCATTCTATTGATGTTTGGCGCGGCCAATACCCTGGCGGCCCTGGCGCCGAATATTTGGGTGATGGCCGTGGCCCGCCTGATTCCCGCTCTGGGGCTGCCGGTGTTTTGGGCCCTGGCCAGTGAAACGGCAGTGGACATCGTCGGGCCGGACTACGCTGGCCGGGCGATTGCCAAGATCGGTTTCGGGATTGTCTGCGCTACCGTCTTCGGCATCCCGGTGGGCACCCTGATCTCCGATGCGTTCGGCTGGCGCAGCGCCTTTGGCATCCTCGCCGGGGTGGCGATGCTCAAGGCATTGCTGCTGTTGATCTACCTGCCGGCCACCACCGTGAAAAAGGACGCGGTGACCCTGCGTTCGCAGTTCAAGATCCTGCGCAGCCCGTTGATGCAGGGCCATGTGTTGCTGTCGATCCTGGTCTTCAGCGGCATGTTCACCGCTTACACCTACCTGGCCGATATTCTGGAGCGCCTGGCCGGCTTCGATGGCACCCTGGTGGGCTGGTGCCTGATGGGCTTTGGCGCCGTCGGCCTGATCGGTAACTCCCTGGGCGGGCGCATGGTCGACAAGCATCCGCTGATCGCTTCTATGGTGTTTTGCGGCTTTATGATCGCCGGCATGGTAGCGCTGGTACCGGCGATCCACTCCACCCTCGGCCTGGCGGCGGCCATGGCGATCTGGGGCGTGACCCAGGCGGCGCTGTTTTTGGTCAGCCATGTGCGGTTGATGAAGGCCGCACCCCATGCGCCGGCATTTGCTGCGTCCTTGAACATTGCCGGGGCCAACCTGGGCATTGGCCTGGGCGCGATGGTCGGTGGGCGGGTGATCGACACCATGGGCCTGGGCAGCCTGGGGTTTGCCGCGTCGGGGTTTATCCTGCTGTCGATTCTCCTGGCCCTGTGGCTGATGACCGCCAAGACCCGGGTCGCCTGTGTCTAAAGCGCGGTAAACAGCTCGCGGCGAGCACCTTCGGTAATCGCCACGATGCCGGCGTGCTTGACCTTGCGCTCCACCGAGATGGCATAGAACGACTCGGTGACCGCGTCTGTCTGGCCAATCAATGCCACGCCGTATTGGCGTAGCACTTCCTCGGCAATCACGCTGGGGGCGATAAAAATCCCGCTGCCGGATTGGCCGAACGCCTGCATCAAGGCGCTGTCGTCGAACTCGCCGATAATCTTCGGACGAATCTGCTGCTCGGCGAACCAGCGCTGCAAACGGCTGCGCACCACGGTTTCTGCACCAGGAATCAACAGCGGCGCACCGTGCAGGCATTGTGGGAAATCGCCGCCGTGCAGGTCCGCCAACGCCTGGGTGGCGAAGAAGCTGATGCCACATTCCCCCAGCTTCTGGCTGTAGCCCTTGATATCCAGGTGGGTCGGCATCGGGCTGTCGGAAATCACCAGGTCCAGGCGCTGGATCGCCAGGTCGGCCAACAGCCGCTCGAGTTTGTCTTCGCGGCAGGTGATGCGCAGCGGCTCGCTCAGCTCCATGGTCGGCGCGATCAGGCGGTAGACGATGGACTTGGGCACCACATCCGCCACGCCGACACGAAACACAATCTGTTGTTCATTGGGCTGGGCGCGCAACATCGCTTCCAATTCATTGCCGGTCTGGAACATCTGCTCGGCATAGGGCAGGGCCTGGCGCCCGGCCTCGGTCAGCTCCAACTGGCGGCCGACTCGTTGAAACAGTGCGATACCAAATGTCTGCTCCAGCAGGCTGATTTGCCCGCTGATGGTCTGCGGTGTGAGGTTCAGTTGCTCGCAGGCACGCACGATGCTGCCGGTCTTGGCGACCACCCAGAAGTAATGCAGTTGTCGGTAGTTGAGCATCAGGTGCCTCGGTTGCAGAGTGTTACTTCGTATAAATCGAAGTATAAGCGAAAAAAATACGAATTTTCCTGAAGTGTTCGCTTCCTTAGAATGCCTCGCTATCGCGGGCCCAATGCTTGGGCCCAACGGTTCTAACGAGGAATACATCATGAAACTCAATTCCCTGGGCGCGGCGTCGTTGCTTGCGCTTTCATTAGTGGTGCTCAGTGGTTGCGACCAGGTCGAGAAAAGCACGCAGCAGGTGCTGGGCAAAGCCAGCGAAGCGGCCAAGCAGGCCATTGACGACACCCATAAAGCCGCCGAACAGGCGTTGAGCGAAGCGACCCAGGGCTTGATCGCCCCCAAGGACGACGAGCAGGATCAGGACTCCAAGCCTGAGCCAAGTTCCAAAGAAGCTTAATTCCCCGTATACCGAGTCAGGACTGACCTATGGATTATCTTGTACAACTGGCCGCGAGCCCTACCGCCTGGGTGGCCCTGGCGACGTTGATCGTCATGGAAATCGTGCTGGGGATCGACAACCTGATCTTCATCTCGATCCTCACCAATAAGTTGCCGGAGCAGCACCGGGCCAAGGCACGGCGCATCGGCATCAGCATGGCGCTGATACTGCGCCTGGGCCTGTTGAGCACCATCGCGTTTATTGTGCAATTGACCTCGCCGGTATTCGAAGTCTTCGGCCAGGCGTTTTCGTGGAAGGACATGATCCTGATCGCCGGCGGCCTGTTCCTGGTATGGAAGGCAACCACCGAGATCCACCACAGCATGGACCCGGAGCCCGAAGAGAAGGCCAGCGTCGGCAATACCGTGGCTATTGGCTTTGCCGCGGCCATCGGGCAGATCCTGTTGCTCGACCTGGTGTTCTCTATCGACAGCATCATCACCGCCGTCGGTATGACCGAGCACTTGCCGATCATGATCATTGCTGTGGTGACTTCGGTAATCGTGATGCTGGTGGCGGCTGAACCCCTGGCCAAGTTCATCAACGACAACCCGACCGTGGTCATGCTGGCCCTGGGCTTCTTGATCATGATCGGCATGACCTTGATCGCCGAAGGCTTCGGTGCCCATGTGCCGAAAGGCTACGTGTACGCGGCCATGGCTTTCTCGGCTGCCATCGAGTGCCTGAACATTGCCCGGCGTAATCGCCACAAGCGTTTGCTCGCTGCCCGCCAGTAACCGCTGACCCCAAAGGCCGGCTGCGCTCACAAGAGCCCAGCCGGCCTTTTGCTGTCTGTTAGAATCCCCGCACTTGATAGTTTGAGGTCCACCATGAACGAGCCGATTCGCCTGACCCAGTACAGCCACGGTGCCGGTTGCGGCTGCAAGATTTCGCCACAGGTGCTGGAAGTGATCCTCGCCGGCAGCGGTGCGCAGAACCTCGACCCCAAGCTCTGGGTGGGTAATGCCTCGCGGGACGACGCGGCGGTGTACGCCATTGATGACGAGCGCGGGGTGGTGTCCACCACGGACTTTTTCATGCCGATCGTTGACGATCCCTTCGATTTCGGGCGCATTGCTGCCACCAACGCCATCAGCGATATCTACGCCATGGGCGGCGATCCGTTGATGGCCATCGCGATTCTCGGCTGGCCGGTCAATGTGCTGGCCCCGGAGATCGCCCGGGAAGTGATTCGCGGTGGCCGTGCAGTGTGCGACGCGGCGGGCATTCCCCTGGCCGGTGGGCACTCCATCGACGCCCCGGAGCCGATCTTCGGCCTGGCCGTCACCGGGCTGGTGCACAAGCGTCATATGAAGCGCAACGACACCGCCACCGCCGGTTGCCGCTTGTACCTGACCAAACCCCTGGGCATCGGCATCCTTACTACCGCCGAGAAGAAGGGCAAGCTGCGGGAAGCCGATATCGGCCTGGCGCGGGACTGGATGTGCACCCTCAACAAGCCCGGCAGCCGCTTTGGCAAGCTGGCCGGGGTTAGCGCCATGACCGACGTGACCGGTTTCGGCCTGCTCGGGCACCTCGTGGAAATGGCTGACGGCAGCGGTTTGACCGCGCTTATCGAATACGAAAAAGTCCCACGCCTGCCAGGGGTCGAGTACTACCTGGACCAGGGTTGTGTGCCTGGCGGTACGTTGCGCAACTTCGACAGTTACTCGCGCCAACTGGGCCGTATCAATGAGTTGCACAAGCGCGTGCTGTGCGACCCGCAAACCAGTGGCGGGCTGCTGGTGGCGGTCACGCCTGAGGGCGAAGCCGAGTTTCTCGCGGCAGCGGCCGAACTGGGGCTGAACCTTGCGCCCATTGGCCAGTTGGTCGAGCGACAGAGCCACGCGGTAGAGGTGTCTTGATGCCCATCGACATCACCGATTACCGCGATATCTTTCTTAACGACCGGCCGATGATGGATACCCGTGCGCCGGTCGAATTCGTCAAGGGTGCGTTCCCCGGTGTGGTCAACCTGCCGTTGATGAACGATGACGAACGCCAGCGGGTGGGCACTTGCTATAAGCAGCAAGGGCAGCAGGCGGCGATTGTGCTGGGACACCAACTGGTCAGCGGCGCAACGCTGCAGGAGCGACTGGCGCGCTGGACCGCGTTTGCCCAGGCCAACCCTGACGGTTACCTGTATTGCTTCCGTGGCGGCTTGCGCTCGCACTTGGTGCAGAAGGTGCTCAAGGACGAAGCGGGGATCGACTATCCCCGGGTCGGCGGTGGCTACAAGGCTATGCGTACCTTCTTGCTGGAGACCGTGGACCAGGCTGTGGAACAGTGCGATTTCGTCCTGCTGGGTGGCCTGACCGGCAGCGGCAAGACCGAGGTGCTCCAGCAACTGCGCAATGGCCTGGACCTGGAAGGCTACGCCAACCACCGGGGCTCCAGCTTTGGCAAGCGGGCCACGGGCCAGCCGTCGAATATCGACTTTGAAAACCGCCTGGCGGTGGACGTACTGAAAAAGCGCGCGCGGGGCATCGAGCAGTTTGTGCTTGAGGACGAAAGCCGCATGATCGGTAGCTGCGCCTTGCCGCTGAACCTGCACCGGGGCATGCAGGCGTACCCGATGGTGTGGCTGGAAGAGAGCCTGGAAAACCGCGTCGAGCGGGTCTTGCGCGACTATGTGATCGACCTGTGCGCGCAGTTCAACGCCGAGTTTGGCGAAGCGGGCTTCAGCCTGTTCGCCGAGCGCCTGGTGCAGAGCCTGGCCAATATCCACAAGCGTCTGGGTGGGGAGCGCTACCAGCGCTTGCACGGGCTGATGCAGGACGCCCTGGCCGAGCAGGCCCGCTCGGGGAACGTGGATTTGCATCGCGGGTGGATTGTCGGGCTGCGTGAATACTACGACCCGATGTACGCGTTCCAGCGTGAGAAGAAGGGCGCCCGGATCGAGTTTTCCGGGGAGCAGGGCGCGGTGGTGGAGTATCTGCGCGAGCGTGCTGCCCGGCGCGGGTGATTGGTTGGTTTTCAGGGCACCATCGCTGGCTTGCCTGCGATGAGCTACACGTCTCTTTAGTGATTCTTAGGTTTGTGTACATATCCGTTGCTGCGGTCATGGCCACTTAGGGTTCCGCCCTTACGGCGGCTCACTTTGGAAAAGCCCCAAAGTAAGCAAAGGGCTTTTGCCCCACCACTCGGCACCTCGCC
>NZ_JAAQWS010000036.1:0-25982 GCF_012985645.1 Pseudomonas sp. WS 5410
GACGTCGCTGGCCATTCGCAGTTGGTGGCGTACGTGGTTGCCGTGCAAGCGGTCAGCGATGAACAGGCGCTGCGTGAGGCGTGCAAGCGTCAGCTCAAGGGCGACCTGCCGGAGTACATGGTGCCCATCCATTGGGTCTTCCTCGCCAGCCTGCCGCTGACCCCCAATGGCAAGCTCGATCGCAAGGTGTTGCCGGCGCCGGATGCCAGTCTGGCGCAAAAAACCTATGTAGCGCCCTGTAGTCCTTTGCAACAGCAGGTCGCAGCGATTTGGCAAGACGTATTGAAAGTCGAGCCTATCGGCCTGGAGGACCATTTCTTTGAACTGGGTGGGCACTCACTACTGGTCGTGAGCGTGGTCTCGCGCCTACAACTTGAGCTGGGTATGCAGTTGACGCCGCAGTTGATGTTCCAACACCCGACTCTGGGCGCGTTTACCGCCCAGCTTGAGCAGCAGGCAGGACCTGTCACCGCGCAGAAACTCGACAAACTTGAAGCCCTGCTCGATGAAATGGAGGAGTTCTGATGGATAAGACTGTCGCCGCCCGTATTGCCCGGCGTTTCATCACCCTGCCCCTGGAAAAGCGCAAGCTGTACCTGGAAAAAATGCTGGCTGAAGGGGTTTCACCCACCAACCTGCCAATCCCTGAAGTGCAGTCAGCCTTCGAATCCATCCCACTTTCTTTCGCTCAAGAACGGCAGTGGGTGCTCTGGCAACTAGACCCCGACAGCGCAGCCTACAACATTCCAACTGCCCTGCGACTCAAGGGTAAACTGGACGTCGTGGCGCTGGAGCAAAGCTTCAACGCCTTAATCGCCCGTCACCAGACGCTGCGCACCACGTTTGCACATGGCGAAGATCGACCATTGCAAATTATTCACCTCGACATGCCGATGCAGATCCAGCAAAGCAGCGTTTCGGGGCTCGATGACGCAGGAATCAAGGCATTTATCCAAGTCCAGGCTTACCAGCCATTTGATTTGCAGCAAGGCCCACTGTTGCGTGTAGCCTTGCTACAGCTGGGCCAGGATGACCATGTACTGGTGCTGACCCAGCACCACATCGTCTCGGATGACTGGTCGATGCAGGTGATGGTCGATGAACTGGTTGCACTGTACTCGGATTATCAGCAAGGCCAACCAAACGTCTTGCCAGAGCTGACAATCCAGTACGCCGACTATGCCATCTGGCAACGTCATTGGATGGAGGCCGGTGAAAGCGAACGCCAACTGGCTTATTGGCAAGCCCAATTGGGTGGTGAACAACCCGTATTGGAGTTACCCACCGATCACCCACGGCCAGCTGTCCAGAGCTATCGAGGGGCGAACATTGCAGTCACGGTTCCAGCCTCCCTGGAACACAACCTCAAGCAGCTTGCCCAGCAACACAATGTGACTCTGTTTATGTTGCTGCTCGCCTCGTTCCAGGCGCTGTTGCACAAGTACACCCGCCAGCCCGACGTTCGCGTAGGCGTACCTGTAGCAAACCGTAACCGTGTTGAAACCGAGCGCTTGCTGGGTTTTTTCGTCAATACTCAAGTGCTCAAAGCACGCTTCGATCACACGCTGTCTTTTAGCGAACTCTTGGCGCAGGTCAAGCAAACGGCACTGGATGCCCAGGCGCATCAGGACCTGCCTTTCGAACAACTGGTCGAGGCCTTGCAGCCAGAACGGAACCTGAGCTTCAACCCGTTGTTCCAGGTGATGTACAACCACCTCAATGACCATCAGGGCAGCGCAACCACTCAACCGGCGTCGGCCGCCTTATTGAACGTCGAAGGTATCACGTGGGGTAACCGCACCGCACAGTTTGATCTGACGCTCACCACGTTCCAATCAACCCAGGGCCTGTCGGCTACCCTGAACTATGCTAGCGACCTGTTTGATTCCAGCACTGTTGAACGCCTCGGGAACCATTGGCTTAACCTGCTCGAACGCTGTATCGCCGCCCCGCAGCAGCCCATCGTCAGCTTGTCGCTGCTCAGTGCCGTTGAACAGCAGCAGATCTTGCGCGACTGGAACGCCACAGCCTCTGAGTACCCACAACAACACAGCATTCATGGGTTGATCGCAGAGCAGGTGGCGCGTCAGCCGGACGCCGTGGCCCTGACATGCGGTACCCAGACCCTGAGCTATCGCCAGTTGGACGCCCGGGCCAATCAACTGGCCCACAAACTGATCGAGCTGGGCGTTGGCCCCGAAGTGCGAGTCGGCGTGGCCATGCAGCGTTCCGACGCTTTGATCGTGGCCTTGCTCGGCGTACTCAAGGCCGGCGGCGCCTATGTGCCGCTGGATCCGGATTACCCCGCCGACCGAGTCGCCTACATGCTCGAAGACAGCCGCGCCCAAGTGCTGCTGACCGAAGCCCAATTGCTCGCCGAACTGCCGCGCACCCAGGCTCAGGTGTTGCTGATAGATCAACTGGCGGGCTACCCGCTGACCGCGCCGGCCAGCCAAGCCGCGCCCGACAATTTGGCCTACGTGATCTACACCTCCGGTTCCACTGGCAAACCCAAAGGCGTGGCCATTACCCATAGCAATGTCTTGGCGCTGGTCCACTGGTCGCAGGAGGTCTACAGCCAAGAAGATATCCAAGGCGTGCTGGCCTCGACCTCCGTGTGTTTCGACCTCTCGGTATGGGAAATCTTCGTCACTCTGGCCAACGGCGGCTCACTGATCCTCGCTCGTAATGCCCTGGAGTTGCCCGACCTGCCCGCCCGGGATCAGGTGCGCCTGATCAATACCGTACCCTCGGCGATCAATGCCTTGCTGCGCGCCGGGCAAATCCCTGACAGCATTCGCATCATTAACCTTGCGGGCGAGCCACTGAAACAATCGCTGGTGGAGAATCTCTACCACCAGGCCGCAGTTGAGCATGTCTACGACCTCTATGGGCCGTCCGAAGACACCACATACTCCACCTGGGCTCGTCGCGAAGTCGCAGGCCAGGCCAACATTGGCCGCCCGCTGCACAATACCCAGAGCTACCTGCTCGATGCCGACCTGCAACCCGTTCCCACAGGGGTTGCAGCGGAGTTACATCTGGCCGGCGCCGGGATCACCCGAGGCTATCTCGGCCAAGCCGCGATGACCGCCGAAAAGTACATACCCAACCCGTTTTCCACCAACGGCGAGCGGCTGTATCGCACTGGCGACCTGACACGTTATCGCGCCGATGGCGTCATTGAGTACGCAGGGCGCATCGACCATCAGGTGAAGATTCGTGGGTTTCGTATCGAACTCGGCGAAGTCGAAGCGCGCCTGTTGGCACTGGGAGATATTCGCGAAGCAGTCGTATTAGCCCAGGAAGTCTGCGGCAGCCTGCAGTTGGTTGCTTATGCAACCACACCAGGCCCCCTAGGTGATGCGATGGCTCAAAAGCTGCTGCGTGACACACTCAAGTACCAACTCAAGGAGCACCTTCCGGATTACATGGTGCCCAGCCACTGGGTATTCCTCACCAACCTACCCCTGACGCCCAACGGCAAACTCGACCGCAAAGCCCTGCCCGCCCCCGATGCCAGCCAGGCCCTGCACGCTTACGTGGCACCGCAGAACAATCTGCAACAGCGCATCGCCAGCATCTGGCAAGACGTCCTCAAGGTTGCAAAAATCGGCCTGAACGACAACTTCTTCGAGCTGGGCGGCGACTCGATCATCTCCATCCAAGTCGTCAGCCGCGCACGCCAAGCCGGCATCCACTTTACCCCCAAGGACCTGTTCCAACACCAGACCATCCAAGGCCTGGCCAGCGTGGCGAAAAACCACGGTCAGGGCCTGGCGATCGACCAAGGCCCGATCACCGGCGGCGCCCCGCTGCTACCGATTCAGCACCTTTTCTTCGACACCGACATCCCCGAGCGACACCACTGGAACCAGTCCGTGCTGCTCAAGCCCGCCACGCACCTGGAACTGCCGTTGCTGGAGCAGGCACTCGATGCCCTGATCCAACACCACGACGCCATGCGTCTGAGCTTCCATCAGGCCGACCACGGCTGGAGGGCCGAGTACCGTCCGACCACGCCATCAGTGCTATGGCAAACCCAAATCGACGACACCACGCAGTTGCAATCGTTGGGTGACGATGCCCAGCGCAGCCTCAACCTGCAAGATGGACCGCTGCTGCGGGCAGTGCTGGTGGGTTTGAAGGACGGCAGCCAGCGTTTGCTGCTGGCCATCCATCATTTGGTGGTGGATGGCGTGTCCTGGCGGATATTGTTTGATGATTTGCAGCTGGCCTATCGTCAACTGCAAGCGGGTCAGACGATCAGGTTGCCGGAAAAGACTAGTGCCTACAAAACCTGGGGTGAAAAATTGCAGGCCTACGGTCAGCACGATGTCCTGCAACAGGAACTGTCCTACTGGGAACAACAACTGGATACCGCCAGCCATGACCTGCCCCACGCCAACCCTGACGGCAACCTGAGCCATAGCCAGGCGACGACTGTCGATATCCAGTTGAACAAAACCCTGACCCAGCAACTTCTGCAAGTCGCGCCCGCAGCCTATCGCACACAAATCAATGATCTGCTGCTGACTGCCCTGACCCTTGCAGTCAGCCAATGGACCACCCGCGACGACGTCGTGATCCAACTGGAAAGCCATGGCCGCGAATCCCTGTTCGATGATATCGACCTGACCCGCACCGTCGGCTGGTTCACCAGCCTACACCCGGTCAAGTTGACCGCCCATCAGGATTTGGGTGAAGCCATCAAACAGGTCAAGGAGCAACTGCGGGCGGTTCCCGAAAAAGGCATTGGGTTTGGCGTCCTGCGCTACCTCGGGGATGCTCAGACTCGGGAACGCCTGGGTGCATTGGCCGTGCCGCGCATTACCTTCAACTACCTGGGCCAGTTCGACGGCAGTTTCGACAGTGTCAAAGGGGCGCTGTTTGTGCCTACCGGCGAGGAGCGCGGCGCCGAAAAAAACCGCGAAGCGCCTTTGGGCAACTGGCTGACCATCAACAGCCAAGTCTATGACAACCAGTTGAGTATGGGCTGGACCTTCAGCCATGAAGTCTTCCCTGTCGACGTCATCCAGAACCTCGCCGACAGCTGCCTGCAGGCGCTCGAACAGTTGATCGCCTATTGCTGCGACCCCCACCACCAAGGTGCAACACCCTCCGACTTCCCATTGGCCGGATTGAGCCAGGCACAACTGGACACACTGAGCCTCCCGGTCCGGCAAATCGAGGACATCTATCCACTGTCACCGATGCAGCAAGGGATGATGTTCCACACCCTTGAAGCATCCGAAGCGGCGGCTTACATCAATCAGACTGCCGTAACAGTCAGCGGCCTGGATATCGCGCGCTTTACCAACGCCTGGGAGGCGGTCGTCGAACGCCATGAAATCCTGCGCACCAGCTTCTGGACCGCCAGCCATCTGGTTGAGCCGCTCCAACTGGTGTTCAAAAAAGCCGCCTTGCCCCTGCACATTCTTGATTGGCAGAACCGTGAGGACTATGCGCAAGACCTGCAAGACCTGGTCGAAGCCGATAACCGCGCAGGCTTCGAGCTGCTTACGGCACCGCTGATGCGCCTGACGCTGGTCAAACTGCCGGCCGAGCAGTTGTATCTGGTCTGGACCCATCACCACATTTTGCTGGACGGTTGGAGCAGCTCGCGTCTGCTTGCCGAAGTATTCGAGGTCTACAACGGTAAGGTCCCGGCCCCCAAGCGTGGCAAGTACCGCGACTACATCGCGTGGTTGCAAGCCCAGTCACAGGCATCTCTGGAAGCTTTCTGGAAATCCAAGTTACAAGGGCTGGACGGGCCAACCATTCTCGCCAAAAGCCTATCGCCACTGCCGGACCCTAGTGGCGAAGGGCACGAGGCGCTTTACCTCAACTGGGACGTGCAACAAACCCGGCGCCTGAAAGATCAGGCACAACAGCTGCGCGTGACGCCCAACACCTTTATCCAGGCCTCCTGGTTGTTATTGCTACAACGCTATACAGGACAAGACAGCGTGTGCTTTGGCGGTACCGTCGCAGGACGGCCCCCCAGTCTTGAAGCATCTGATGAAATACTGGGGTTGTTTATTAACACCTTGCCGATCATTCAGACCCCACAACCACAGCAGACCGTGGTCGATTGGTTGCTTGAACTGCAAACTTACAATGTGGAAGTTCGCGATCACGAACATGCATCACTGGCCGACGTACAACGCTGGTCGGGGCAAGGCGGCCAGGCGCTGTTTGACAGCATTATCGTGTTTGAAAACTACCCAGTGGATGAGCGCCTCCATGAGGCCGAGCAGGACCAACTGACGTTCGGTGAAACCAGGACCCAGGGCGTGACTAACTTCGCCATGGACCTGGCGGTCAACCTGGGTAATCGCCTGACCGTCGAGTTTATGTATCTTCGTAATCGCTTCACTGCGGAGGCGACCGCGCAACTACGCCGCAGCTTTGAAACCCTGTTGCTGGCCATGCTCGACAATCCGAGAGCCACCCTGGGCAGCCTGTCCACGATCGATGCCGATGAGCAACATGCCCTGGAACAAGGCAATAAGCTAATTGCCGGAGCCTGCGCCCTGCCCTTGCTGGCGGCACAAATTCGCAACCATACAGCCGACAATCCCGATGCAGTCGCGGTCATTTGTGAGCATCACCAACTGACCTACGGTCAACTGGAGCAGCGTGCCAACCGCCTGGCCCAGCACCTGATCGCTCAAGGGGTGGGGCCTGAGACCTTCGTTGGTATCGCCCTAGAACGCTCGGTGGACGTGGTCGTCGCCTTCTATGCGGTGATGAAGACCGGTGGTGCTTATGTCCCGCTGGACATCGACTACCCGCAAGACCGGGTGAAGTGGATCGTCGAAGACTCGGCCATGACGGTACTGCTGACCCAAAGCTCGTTGCGCAAGCGCTTCGACCAGCCGTGGGTGCCCGCCCTGATCGAACTTGACACCCTGCCACTGGCGGCCTTGCCCGACAGTTGCCCGGCATCGCTAGTGGACGCGGACAACCTCGCGTACCTGATCTATACCTCAGGCTCTACCGGCAACCCCAAGGGGGTGGCGGTCAGTCATGGGCAGATTCGCATGCACTGTCAGGCCATTGGCCAACGCTATGAAATGGATAGCAGTACCCGCGAACTTCTGTTTATGTCGTTTGCCTTCGATGGAGCCCAGGAGCGTTGGCTGAGTACCCTGTCCCACGCGGGACAATTGGTAGTGCGCGAGAATCGCTTGTGGACACCCGAAGAAACCTGGCAAGCCTTGCACACCCACCAGATCAGCATCGCCTGTTTTCCGCCGGCCTACTTGCAACAACTGGCAGAGTACGCCCGGGATTGCGGCAAGGCGCCACCAGCGGTGCGCATCTACTGCTTTGGCGGGGATGCAGTGGCCGACGCCAACTTTGAGTTGGTCAAGCAGGCACTCAAACCTGAGTACCTGACCAATGGCTATGGCCCAACCGAAACAGTGGTAACACCACTACTGTGGAAAGTCGCCGCCAGTGGAACCTGCGGCGCGGTGTATGCACCGATTGGTACACGGGTTGGCAAGCGCACGCTGTATGTGCTCGACGAGCACCTCAATCCGTTGCCTGAAGGTGTGGCGGGTGAGTTGTACATCGGCGGTGAAGGCGTGGCCCGGGGTTACCATCAGCGTCCGGGGTTGACGAGCGAACGGTTTGTCGTTGATCCATTCGCTGCCAATGGCACGCGTTTGTATCGAACCGGCGATCTGGTCCGTCAGCGGCCTGACGGTACGATTGACTATCTGGGACGCCTGGACAATCAGGTAAAAATCCGTGGATTTCGCATCGAACTCGGCGAAATCGAGTCCAGGCTGCGACATATTCCTGGGGTGCAGGATGCGGTGGTTGTCGCCCGCGATGCGGGGGTTAGCAAACAACTGATTGGCTACGTCGTGACACCGGCCGATGAGGCACCTGCAGAGCGCCTACGGGGTGTGCTCCAGGCCGACTTGCCGGACTACATGGTACCCGCGCAGATCATTCGTCTGGCCGCATTGCCACTCAATCCCAACGGGAAGATCGACCGCAAGGCTCTGCCCGATCCCGACTTCAAGGGCCGTGAGTTCGTAGCCCCACGCAACGCCGTGGAGCAGGCCCTGGCGACCATTTGGCAACAGGTGTTAGAGCTGGAAAGCGTGGGGGTGACCGACAACTTCTTCGAGTTGGGCGGCGATTCGCTGCGCATCCTCAAAGTACTGTCCAAAGTCCGCAACCAGCCTGATTTAGGGTTGGAATTGAAACTGCGGGACATGATCGGTAAACCCACCATTGCTGAACTGTCGGGCTTCGCCCCGGCAACCGATCTGGATCCGTTACTGCTGCTCAACAGTCGCGTACCTCACGCCCAGCCCTTGTTCTGCCTGCATGCCGGCTTTGGCACAGTGTTCGACTACAACCCCATCGCCCGCCGACTGGAAGGCCAGCGCAGCGTGTATGGCTTGCAATGCCGCATGCTGCTCGACCGTGACTGGCAGGACGAGTCGCTCGTGTCGATGGCCATCGACTACGCCCAGTACATCCGCCAGAAACAGGCCCTGGGGCCTTATCAATTGGTCGGCTGGTCCCTGGGGGGCACTCTCGCGGTGTTGGTGGCCCAGGAGCTTGAGAAACAGGGCCAGGAAGTGGAGTTCCTGGGCTTGATCGACAGCTTCATCCCTTCTGCTACCCCTACCGCCCCCGACTTGGATTGGGGCGATGATTTGCGCGGTTTCCTCGCGGTGATCTTCGCCCAGCCCGCTGGGCAATTGCCCCTGCTGACGCTGCCAGCCGAGTGCCCTCAGACAACGCTTGAGCAACTGATTGCGCAGGTCCGCAAGCAAATCAATGGCACCTCGGCGTTCGGCGATATCGGTGTCGAAGAGTTGGCCCAGACGTTTAAGGTTGCGATGAAGCTCAAGGCCCTATCCCTGAACCTCAATGCGTTGCCACAGACACGCGTATCGGCCTGTTGCTGGTGGGCCTGCGACGTCAATACACCAGACTTTGCCAACCCGGTGGCGGGCAGCGTACTGGACGAACGGATCGTCGCCGGGCATTACCAGATGCTCAACAACAATCAACTGCTGCACAGCCTCCTCCAGCAATTGCCGCAGCGTGAAGTAGTTACCGGTTAATTCTGCCAGCGCCTCGGGTCTGTCGCCCGGGGCGCTTTTGTTTGGCTACCCCTTATAAGGAACACGCAATGCCTCTGGACCCCGACCTCGAAGGTTTTCTGGAACTGGCCGAGATGGGCCGCCTAAGCGGCAAAAGTAAGCCGATGCACCAACTCACACCGCAAGCCGCGCGTGCCGAGTTCGACCTGACGTCACAGATTCTTGATCCCAGCCCGCCCGGCGCCATCAACGTGAGTGCGTTACAGATACCGACGCGCGATGGCCATCAACTGGCAGCCCGCCTCTACCGCAAGGCCGGTACAGAGCAAAGCGCGCTACCAGTGATCCTGTATTTTCATGGCGGAGGCTATGTGGTTGGCAGTCTCGATTCCCACGACTCGATCTGCCGACGCTTGGCCGCCAACGGCCGTCATGCAGTACTGGCCCCGGCGTATCGCCTAGCCCCGGAGTATCCGTTCCCCACGGCAGTGCATGATGCGGTGGACAGCGCCAACTGGCTTGCCGGCCATGGCGCAGAATTGCAGTTGGACTCGCGCCAGGTGATCGTCGCCGGCGACAGTGCTGGCGCAACCCTGGCAACAGTACTGGCCATCAGTGCCGTACAGTCGCCCGAGGAGATGGTGCTTAAACCACAGGCCCAGTTATTGTTCTATCCGGTCACCGACACCCAACGTACCCGCCCCTCCCACCAACGGTATGCCGAGGGTTATCTACTGGAGAGCGAGACGCTGCAATGGTTTTACCGGCATTACACGCCGGACACTGTGCAACGCGGCGACTGGCGCACCTCGCCATTGCGCGCCCAAGGGTTGAGCGCTTTGGCGCCGGCCTACATCAGCCTGGCCGAGTACGATCCGCTGTATGACGAAGGCTTGGAGTACGCCGAGCTCTTGCAGAACACAGGAACCCCAGTGACCTTGCTCACGCACAATGGTCTGACCCACGATTTCCTGCGTATGTCCGGGATTACTGGGGATATTGCGGGTATTTACAGCGCGGTGGACCGCTGGTTGGCGCAGCAATAGTCCAGGCTGAGCAGGTACAAAAAACCACCTCGCTTGAGGTGGTTTTTTTATACAACTACCAAGACAAACCTAAAACGTACCGCGTACAGTCAGCATGTAGTTACGCGGTTCGCCGTAATAATTACCGTATTCGGAGGTTTTCAGCGTCTCGAAGTACTTACGGTCAAACAGATTGTTTGCATTGAGGGCAACAGTCCAATTTTCATCGACCTTGTATTCGACCATAGCGTCCCATACGGCGTAACCGCCTTGGGCGAAGTCATACGGTGTCTTATCGTAGCTGTCGTAGTAACCATCTTCTTTTTTTACCCGGTAAGCGATACCGCTGGCATAACTGGCGCTCTGCACATTGACACCGCCGCCGACTTTCCAGTCGGAGAGGCGGTCAGGCAGTGTGTACATAGTCCACAACTTTGCCAGATGCTTGGGCGTCACCGTGGTGAGGAAGGTCTCTTTGGTGCCATTTTCTATAAGATTCAAGGTGTAGCCACCCATCACCATCCAACCAGGCGTTATCTCACCACTGGCCTCAAGCTCAATCCCCTTGCTAGTGATCTCGCCCTGGGCCAAATAACAGCAACTACCTCCATATAGAGCGGCCTGCCGCGGATACCGCGGATCCTCAATCGCTTCTTTCTCCCGCTTGGTGTAAAACACCGCGGCCGACAAGTTCAACGCCCCACCGTAGAGTTCACCCTTTATGCCGGTCTCGTATGTCTTGCCAACCATAGGTTCCAGCGCTACACCGGAAGTCACTGGGCCTTGCAGTTGTTGGGCTTGGGGTTTGAATATTTCAGAATAACTGGCATACGCCGACCATTCATCGTTGAGGGCATAGACCAGGCCACCAAAAGGCACCAACTTAGTTGGCTCACGATGGTTCGTTCGGGACTCAACAGCCCATGCACCATCATCATTTACGGCTGTGTACGTCTGTTCAAACTTATAACGCTGAGCCCTGGCCCCGATGATTAACTTCAGCGGATCGGTTAACTGCAGGCGCAACGTCGAATACAGTCCATATTGCTTGCGGGTGTTTGGGCTGTAGTCACGCGTAAAATCATTTGAATTGCCTATGCTGGACGGAGGTAAAGGCGTGAGTTCCGGGTTGTAGACGTCGATCGGATAGAACCCGGCCATGCCCCACGTTCCCTGCCAACGACTGGTTACCTTCTGCGCATCGGCGCCAATCAGCAGTTCGTGCTCGCGATTGAATGCCGTAAATTTCCCGGACACGTTAGCGTCGAACAGAGACTGCTCACTCCTGGTTTTAACGTAACTCCCTCCCCAGGTTGCACCTTCGAGGGTGATTGGGTCGGGAGAGCCCGTGAGAAACGCACCTTTGGTGGTGGACTTATTGAAACTATTGGTGAAGGAAACGTTGAGTTTCCAGTCGTCCGTCAAGTCCTGATCATACTTGGCGAACAACTCATGAGTACTGACGTCTGCATAAGCCCAGTTGGGCGTATACCATCTACTGCGTTTTAATTTTAGATCCTGTCCGGTACTGAACCGAGGAAGACCATCACCCGTGCCATTTTCATGGGTTTCCTCATAACGTCCACCGACTGTGACTCGAGCCGTGTCCGACACATCGGCCTCCAGAACACCATAGATAAAAGGCTTCTCGGTGCTACGGTTGTCCATGAAGTACTGTCGGTCGGAATTGGCGACCACTACCCGTCCTCGTAGCTTGCCGTCAAAGGCCATCGGCCCTGTCACATCGACTTCAGTACGGTAGTTATCCCAGGATCCTGCCGAGGTGTTGAACTTGAGCTGAAAGTAATCCAGCGGGCGCTTACGAACGAGGTTGATGATGCCGCCCGGATCACCGGTGCCGCCAAACAGCCCGGATGAGCCCTTCAAGACTTCGATATGGTCGAACTCGGCCATGTCATAGGTTTGGTTGCCATAAAACGTACCGATTCCAGAGCCAATATCCATCGGTGAAGCACCGTCAATCTGGATATTATCGATACGAAAACCACGGGAGATGAACTGCGGCATCCGATAGTTGGCATTTTTAACGGTGATGCCTGGCGTGCGCCGCATGGCATCGGACAGATCAACAATGCGCCGGTCTTGCAGGACCTGTTGGGTGATGACAGACACAGACTGCGGTGTGTCCCTCAGGCTGGTGGGCGTTTTTGAACCGGCACTGACCAGGCCGGTGGTATAGGAGCCGGAGTTTTCCGTCATCTGTCCCATACCCTGGCCCTGGATGGTGGTGGCGCCCAACTCCAGGGCTGAGCTCGCGCCACTTTCAGGGCTGAGGATAACCGTATTGTTTTCAATCCGAAAACTCAGGCCTGCACCTTTGAGCAGCGCCTCAAGCGCAATTGCAGGTTCGAGGCTGCCATTGACGGCGGTGGACTTCTTGCCCGCGACCATATCCGGCCCGAAAAGCACTTGCAGGCCGGTCTGCTTGCCCAGTTCGGTCAGCGCCTTGTCCAGCGACTGGGCTGGTACATTCACCTGTATGGGTTGGGCAAACGCCCCGCCGCAGACACTGAGAGTCAACCCCAGGACCGCCATCGACACGCAACTGCGGCAGGAAGAGAGGGGAGCATTGAAGAGTTTTTGCCTGAACCTTTTACTCTCGCGTTTCATTGTTTGGTTTAGCCCCAGATATGTCATTAATGTCGAAGGCCTTCCACTCTTGGGGCGGAATGGCCTGAATATAGTTAAACCGTCCGGACTCCACTCCCTGTTGCAGAGGGACGGTTTTGACTTGAATCGGTATCGAGCCATTAATGAACGTTCGGGATAAAAATAATTTAGACGGATTCTCAATCACTTTGTAACAGAAACAAAAAAGGACATCTCACGATGTCCCTTTTCATTTAAAGCCGTGCTTACCAGAAGGTACCGCGCAGGGTCAGCATGTGGTTGCGAGGGTCGCCGTACCAGTTACCGGAGTAGGAAGACCCCACAGCCGTGTAATAGGTTTTGTCGAATACGTTATTGAGGTTGTAGGCCAGCGTCCAGTTCTCGTCCAGGCGATACTCGGCCATCGCGTTCCAGACTGCATAGCCTGACTGCTTGTAATCAAAGGGAATGGATAGGTCTTTATCATCGGCATCCTTGACCGGATTCCCCATTTTATCCAGGACACCAGCAGATCCGCTGACGTAAGTGGCGCTTTGCAGATTGACCCCGCCTCCCAGCTTCACATCATTGAAAGCACCTGGCAGGCGGTAAGTGGACCAAAACTTGACCATATGCTTGGGGGTGATAGCGCTGAATGCAGCATTTTTCGTTCGGTCTTGATTGTTGTTATAGGTATAGCCGGCAATCAGCATCCAGTCAGGCATCACTTCACCCGACACCTCAATGTCGAGGCCTTTACTGACTACTTTGCCTTCTGCCAGATAACAGCAGTTGCCGCCGAACTGGACATCGGTCGATGGGTAACGGGAGTCACGTACCGCTTCGTTTTCCCGCTCGGTGTAGTAAATGGAGAAATTGGTGCTCACCGCCCCGCCAAGCAGTTCGCTCTTCAACCCAGCTTCATAGGCGCGGCCTTTCATTGCCTCAAGTGGCGAACCTGGTGCGGGGCCCTGTAATTTCAACTGCTGAGGCCTGTACTGCTCGGAATAGCTTGCGTAAGTCGACCACTCATCATTCAGGTCGTAGACCAGACCGCCATAGGGTGTGAGCTTGGTAGGCTCCCGGGACGACACGTCGGATTCCGGCTTAAAGCCGCTCCCATCCCAATCAGCCATATAGGTCTGGTTGTACTTAACACGTTGGACACGGGCACCAACAATCAGATGCAGAGGTTCGGCGAGTTGCAAACGCAAGGTTGAATACAACCCGTACTGAACTTGGTCATTGGGGTTGTAATCACGGAAAAAGTCCTTACGGGTTGCCGGCTGAGGCCAAGGTGTGGAGTCTGGATCAAACACATTCAGGTCACCACCTGCCCCTTCGCTTTGTCCCGTTCCGCGCCACCGACTGGTGATTCTCTGATGATCCATACCGAGCAAAAATTCATGCCGTAAACCGAACGCATCAAACTTCCCGGCAAGGTTGATATCTGCCGATCCCTGTTGGCTGCGATACGCAGTGGTATTACCGCCCCAATGAGTACCTTTGAACGTGATCGGATTGAGTCCATTGCTGGCAAAAGCGCTTTTCGAAAGCCCGGACTCCAGAGTCCTGGTGTAGGTCGCGTTTACTTTCCAATCGCTGTTGAACTCATGGTCGATCTTGGCAAACAGCTCTTGTGACCGGCCGTCCTGATAGGCCCAACCCTGTGTAAGACTCGTACGCCTGGATAAACCCAGGTCATCGCCGGTGATGTACCGCGGTAAACCAATACCGGAGCCATTCACATGGATTCGCTCGGAGCGGCCGCCAAAAGTCACCCGGGTATCTGGCTGGATGTCAGCTTCCAGCACCCCATACACCGTTGGTTTCTCGTCGCTTATATGATCCTGGAAAGATCCATTGTTGCTGTAGGCCGCCACCAACCTGCCACGCAACTTACCGTCAAAGCCCATAGGCCCGGTTACGTCGAACTGGGTACGATAGTTGTCCCAGGAGCCTGCCGAAGTGTCGATCTTCAACTGGTAGGCATCCAATGGACGCTTGCGCACCAGGTTGATCATACCCCCCGGATCCCCCGTGCCGCCGAACAACCCTGACGCTCCGCGCAGCACCTCTACGTGGTCGAACTCCACCAGGTCGTAATTTTTGTTGGAGTAAAAACTTCCCGCCGAATTACCCAAGGCCATGGGCGCGGCGCCGTCAATCTGGATGTTCTGGATCATGAAGCCGCGAGAGTAAAAATCAGTGGTGCGAACACTGGTTTTTTTCAAGGTAATCCCAGGCGTCAGCTTCAACGCGTCGGTCAGGTCCACCCCCCTGCTATCCTGAATCGCCTGCGCTGTCACCACCGACACCGACTGCGGCGTCTGCCGTAACCGGGTCGGAGTCTTCGAACCGATACTGGTCAACCCCGTGGTATAGGACCCCGAATTCTCCGTCATCTCCCCCATCCCCTGCCCCTGAATGGTGGTAGCCCCCAACTCCAACGCCCCACCCTGTACCGGCGCCTTCTCAATCAAAATCACATCATCACTCAATAGGGCAACCAAGCCGCTGTTCAGCAACAACCGATCAAGTCCCTGCTGTACCGGGTAGCTCCCCTTCAACCCGTCCGACTGCTGACCAGCCACCAATTCGCTGACAACCATCAACCGCAACCCGGACTGCTCGGCAAAGCGCGTCAATACCTGGTCAAGTTGACCGGCCTCGATAGCGTAGGTCCGGCTGTCGCTCTTCTGCTGCTGCGCCGCCTGTGCCGGCAGGCTCATACCCACGGCACTGGCCGTGGCAAGTGCCAGGCTCAAGGCGGTGTGCCTGATCAGATGCTGCATAACGCTCCCCTTGCTGAAATCAGCCAAATAAAAATCAATCTCAACAAGAAAGACGCCAGCCCTCTGAACACCGACAGTGGCTATATGCATTTATTTTTGCCATAAATCGCTTTCACGGCGAATCGTCACATTCAGCCAAGACAACATCCGCACATATAAAAAGCCCGCAATCACGCGGGCTTATTTTTTATCTGCGACTTACCAGAAAGTACCGCGTAGGGTCAGCATGTGGTTGCGCTCATCGCCGTACCAGTTGCCCGAGGAAGGCGTCCCAAGTTTGCTGTAGTAGTGCTTGTCGAACAGGTTATTGACGTTGTAGAGCACACTCCAGTTCTCATCCAATTGATACTCGGCCATGGCGTCCCAAACAGCGTATCCGGACTGGCTGTATTTAAAATCGTAATACCGCTTCTGAGGGGCAAACCAGGTTGTCCCGCTGACATCAGTAGCACTCTGTAGATTCACGCCGCCGCCCACCTTCAGGTCATTGAACAGACCTGGCAGACGGTAGGTAGACCAGAGTTTGACCTGATGCTTGGGTGTCACACTGCTGAACACTTTGGCTTGAGTGCGATTGCGGTTGTGGTTATAGGTGTAACCGGCCAGTACGTTCCAGTCCGGCAATACTTCGCCGGTGAACTCCATATCAACACCCTTGCTGGTCACTTCCCCTTGAGGCAGATAGCAGCAACTGCCACCGTGCAACACACTCATCTGTTCATAGCGTGGATCCAGGACCGCCTCGTTTTTGCGGGCGGTGTAGTAAAGCGCAAGCGATGTATTGACGGCCCCTCCCCACAACTCGCCCTTGAGCCCGGTCTCGTAGGTCTTGCCGGTCATGGGTTCGATTGAGCTGCCGGGATACGGACCCTGCAGTTTGGTTTGCTGCGGTTTGAAAATCTCGGAGTAACTGACGTAGGTCGACCATTCATCCGTGAGGTCATAGACGATACCGCCGTAAGGAACAACCTTGGTGGCTTCACGAACCGATATATCCGAGTCGGTTCCCCAGACGCCCTGCTTATCGCGGGACCGATAGAGCTGATCAAATTTATAACGTTGTGCCCGAGCGCCAACGATCAAGTGCAGCGGCTCGGCCAGTTGCAGACGCAGCGTCGAATACAGGCCGTACTGCACCTGGGTATTGGGACTGAATCGGTGGAAAAAATCTTTGTTGGTGTCGGGCTGTAGCCAGGGCGCTGGGTTAAATACATCGATTGGTACACCCGATCCAGTGGCCTGGGCAGTCCCCGCCCATGAACTGGTGATTTTCTGGTGATCCATCCCCATAAGGAGCTCATGCTGCAACCCGATTGCCTCGAATTTACCCGCAAGATTCACATCAAACAGCTTTTGATCGCTGCGGTATTTGTTGTTGGAGCCCCCGGTATTGGGCCCTGTCCTGGACTCAGGATCGACTGCACCAAAGGAAAAGGCGCTTTTCGAGAAGCCAGAATCCAGGGTCTGGGTGTAAGAAACGTTACCCTTCCAGTTATCGTTGAACTCATGGTCGATCTTGCCAAAGATTTCCTGGGATCGACCATCCAGGTAGGCCCAATTCTGCGTCAGGCTGGCGCTTCGCGAGAGCCCCAAGTCCCGGCCATCGAGGTAACGCGGCAAGCCCGTGCCTGAACCCGTCTCGTGGATACGCTCAGAGCGCCCGCCCAGGGTCAGGCGCGTGTCATCCGTGATATCCGCTTCCAACACCCCGTAGAAAATCGGCTTTTCCAGGCCTCGGTCATCCGCCATGTATTGACGATCCGTGTAGGCCGCCACCATTCGCCCACGCAACTTGCCGTCGAACCCCAAAGGCCCCGTGACATCCATCTGGGTACGGTAGTTGTCCCAACTCCCCGCCGAGACATCGACCTTTAACTGGTAAACGTCCAACGGGCGCTTGCGCACCAGGTTGATCATGCCGCCAGGGTCACCTGTGCCGCCAAATAACCCGGACGCACCCCGCAAGACTTCGACGTGGTCGTACTCCACCAGGTCGTAGCTCTTGTTGGAATAGAAACTGCCCGACGTGGTGCCCAGGGCCATAGGAGCAGCACCGTCGATTTGAATGTTCTCGATGTTAAAGCCGCGAGAGGAGAAGTCTGACAACCGGAAGTTGTTGTTCGTAACCGTAATGCCTGGCGTCATTTTCATGGCTTCGGCCAGGTCGGTCATGCGCTTTTCTTCAATAACCTGCGCTGTCACCACCGACACCGACTGCGGCGTCTGCCGTAACCGGGTCGGAGTCTTCGAGCCGATACTGGTCAACCCCGTGGTATAGGACCCCGAATTCTCCGTCATCTCCCCCATCCCCTGCCCCTGAATGGTGGTAGCCCCCAACTCCAACGCACCACCCTGTACCGGTGCCTTCTCAATCAAAATCACATCATCACTCAATCGGGCGACCAAGCCGCTGTTCAGCAACAACCGATCAAGCCCCTGCTGCAGCGGGTAGTTCCCCCTCAACCCGTCCGACTGCTGACCAGCCACCAATTCGCTGACAACCATCAACCGCAACCCGGACTGCTCGGCAAAGCGCGTCAATACCTGGTCAAGTTGACCGGCCTCGATAGCGTAGGTCCGGCTGTCGCTCTTCTGCTGCTGCGCCGCCTGTGCCGGCAGGCTCATACCCACGGCACTGGCCGTGGCAAGTGCCAGGCTCAAGGCAGTGTGCCTGATCAGATGCTGCATAACGCTCCCCTTGCTGAAATCAGCCAAATAAAAATCAATCTCAACAGGAAAGACGTCAACCCTCTGAAACCCGACAGCGGCGGCAAGTGTATTTTTTGCAAGCTGAGTTACTGTCGCGGCGAGTCGTCGCGCTCGATCACGGTCAGCCACGGCAGCAAGCGCACCCGCAGCGGCAAGGTGCGTTGCAGCAGTTTCAATTGGGCGTCGGTGTCGTCGGTGGCGATGATGCCGGTCACGGGCAGGTCGCGCAGGCCGCTGTCACGGACCCAGATTACGCCGCGATGGTAGCGGCCAAGTTGCTCCAGCACATCACCCAGGGGCTGGCGGTTGAACACCAGTTTGTCGCGGCGCCAGGCCGTGGCGGTGCCGACGTCGACTGGCTGGGTGCGCGAGAGACCTTCCGGGCCGTATTGCACGGCCTGACCGGCCTCGACATCGGTGGTCTGTGGATCGTCGTCCAATGTCACGCGCACCGTGTGTTCGGTGACGACCATCCGCACCTGCTCGCCTTCGCGCCGCACGTCGAAGCCGGTGCCCAGCGCTCGCAGGCTGCCACGGCCGGCGCGTACTTCGAATGGGCGCTGGGCATCGGGAGCGACCTGGACAAAGAGCTCCCCGGTATAGAGATGCAGCACACGACGATTACCGTGCATTTCGATATCCACACGCGTGCGTGGCGCCAGTTCCAGGTGTGAGCCGTCGGCCAGTGTCACACGGCGGTGCTCACCCAGGCCGGTCACCTGGTCCGCCATCCAGCCTTGTTGCTCCGCCTGCCAGGACAAACCGCCTGCCAGGCTCAACGCGACGACAAGTCCCAGTTGCAGCAAGCGGCGTGACGACGCGGGCGGACGCTCCAGTGCGCTGCCCAGGCTCTCCCACAACCGCTCCGCCGCATGGGCGGCGCGTTGGTGCTCCGGGGAGGTTTCGCACCACTGCAGGTAGGCGTCCCAAGACGGTGCCTCGGCACTGCCCGAATGCAGGTCGACCAGCCACTGCAACGCTTGCTCGGTCAGCAGCGGCGAAGGTTTACTCGGGGCAGGGTCGCGTGTCACTCGGTCATCCCGAGGCGACGGGCACAGTGCAGCACGGCACTCATGATGTATTTGCTGACCATGCTGGGGGAAACCCCAAGCTGCTGGGCGATGGCGGCATGGCCCAATCCATCGAGGCGATTGAGTAACAAGGCCTGGCGGCTGTTCTCGGACAATTCACTCAACGCCTGATGCAACAGTTGCAACTGCTGGCGCATTTCCACCAGTGCCGCCGGCCCCGGGCACGGATCCAGCAGTTCGTGCTGCACATCCTCCAGCGAGTCCATCGGCCCGCGCCGCGTGCGGCTGCGCCCAAGGTCAATGATCAGGTTGCGCAACACGCGAATCAGGAAAAACCGTGGGTTGATAATCGTATGGGTGCGCTGCTGTCGATCCAGGCCAACGTAACGCACGAATGCGTCCTGAGCGAGATCGGCAGCCATCTCCCTGTCGCCCAGGCGACGGTAGGCAATCTGCTGCAGTTCGCGATGATAGAGGCGAAACAACCGGTCCAGATTATCCAACGCACACTCCATGAGCATCCGTGTGCAGGGCACACATAGGGGGCGCTAGACTACAATTTATGAGAATCGTTCGCAACAGCATAAAACTTGCGAGCGCTGACTGACTGGCAGCGCCCGCAACCGTTTTAGCTCTGCACCGCCGCCTGTTGGCGCGCCTTCTCCAGCAGCGCGGCCTTCTCCTCTGGACTCATTGCGTCCAGCCGCAAACGTGCCTGGGCCAGTTTCTCCAACTGGCCTGGGCTATCTTCCTGGGCGCGCAAGGCCTGGGCCAGTGCGCCGGGACTTGGGTGATCGAACACGATGCCGGGGTGGACTTCGCAGTGCAGCAGTTTGCGAATCCCGGCGACCAGCTTGATCACCAGCAGCGAATGGCCACCGGCGGCGAAGAAGTCGCGGTCGCGGCTCAAGCGCTCGCGCCCCAGCAACTGGGCCATGCGACTGGCCAGCAAGGTTTCAAGGGCGTCCAGGGGCTCGATGAAGGTGTCGTCTTCTTCGACCAACTCCAGATTCTGCAAGGCCTGGCGGTCGACTTTGCCGTTGCCCAGGCGCGGCATGTGCTGCACCACCTGGTACTGGTGCGGCACCATCACCGCCGGCAAGCGCTCAGCCATTTGCTGCTTGAGGTTTTGCAGCCAATCCGCAGGCGCGTCCTGGCTCGGCAGTACAAAGGCGACCGGCTCATCGTGCGCCAGCAGCACCACGGCTTCGCTCACGCCTGGCACGCGCAGCAGTTGTTGTTCGATTTCTGCCAGTTCGATACGGAACCCGCGCACCTTAACCTGATGGTCACGCCGGCCATACAGCGCGATACCGCCTTGTGGCAGGTAGCGGGCCAGGTCGCCGCTGCGGTACAACCGTTCGCCAGGGTTAAACGGACTGTTGATAAACGCTGCATCGGTCTGCGCCGGGTCATTCAGGTAGCCACGGCACAATTGCTGGCCGCCGATATACAGCTCACCCAGTTCGCCGCAGGCCACCAGTTGCAGGCCCTCGTTGAGGACGAACAACTGGTTGTTGGGCAATACCCGAGTCAGGGGAATGGCCAGGTCTTGCAAGTCGTCCGGGCTGATTGTATGCACGGCGACGCCAACGGTGGTTTCGGTGGGCCCGTAGTGATTGAACAGACGGCAATCGGCGCGCAGGTTGAAGATGCGCGCAACCGTCCCCTGACCGATGGCTTCGCCGCCGAGGATCAGGGTGGCCGGCACCTTCGGCTGCGGTGCTTCGAGCAAGGCGGCAAGATGGGACGGCACGATTTTCAGGCAATCAATGCCCTGGGTGTCGATGAAGGCTGCGAAGGCTTCGGGATCCTGCATCGTCGCCTCGTCAGCGATATGCAAGGTGGCGCCGTTGTACAGCGCACCAAACAGGCTGGTGTTACCCAGGTCCGCCGCGACAGTGGAGCCTTGGGCGAAGTGCCGGCAAGCAGCCAGCTCCAGTTCACTGCTGACGCCCGCGACGTAATTGAGCAATTGCCGATGCTCGACCACCACGCCCTTGGGCACCCCGGTGGTGCCGGAGGTAAACAGTACATAAGCGGCGTCCTGGCCTTGCAGGGTTGCACTAGGTCCTTGCGCCAGCGGTTGCTGCACCTTTTGATCGAGGTCCAGTACTGCGCAACCGACTCCATCCAAAGCCACACCCTGGGTGACCAGTAGTTGCGCACCGGCCAGTTCCACCAGTTGGGCCTGGCGCGCCACTGGCCAGTTCGGGTCCAGCGGCAGATAGGCAGCGCCTGTGCGCCAGGTCGCAAGAATAGTCAGCACCTGGGCCACGCCGCGCGGCAAGGCCAGGGCGACGATGCTGCCGGGGGCTACACCTTTTTGACGCAGACGGCTGGATAATTGACGCACGCCGGCATCCAACTCGGCGTAGGTCAGCGACTGCTGCCCCGCGACCAATGCCAACGCGTCCGGGGTGATTTCGGCCCAATTGAGAATATGCTCAGGCAACAGCACCCGCTCTTCCAGCACTTGCGGCGCGGGATTGAACGCCAGCAGGCGTTGGCGTTCCGCCTCACCCAACAGGCTCAGGGTTGCGATGGCCGCGTCCGGCTGCTCCAGCAGACTGCCCAATAGCACTTGATACTGCGCCAGCAGCGTCTGCATCGCGGCCTGGCTATAAACGGCAGCGGCATAGTCCAGCGACAGACCGGTGACAGCGCCGCCCTCCTCCATATCGACATTCAGCGCCAGTTCAAACAGCGGCCGAAGATCAGCACTGTAGGCGCCGCTCCAGGTGCATGCCCCCACTGTGCGCGCTGCCGGTTGCTGGCGCACACCAAAGCCATGGGTCAGCGGCAGGCCGGCGTCGAGCGGCGCATATTCTTGCCAGGTGCCATGGGTCTCCAGCACACCGGTCAGCTCAGCCAACACACGCGTGAACGATGCTGTCGGCGCCAGGTTCAGGTTCAACGGCAGGGTTCTTTCCAGCAGGCCCACGGTGGGTGCGAAGAACTCATAGTCCTGGCGCGCGTCATGCCGCAGGCCCGCGACAAAACCTTCGCGCCCACTGACGCGCGCCAGCAGCACCCACCAGGCTGCTTGCAATAGCGTGGTCACCGGCGTGTTGTGCTGGGCTGCCAGTTGGCTCAGGCGCTCCAGCACACGTGGGTCGAGGGCGGCAGTCAGTGTCTGCCCACCGGCCTTGCCCGGCGCAGTGTCCGCGTAGCGCACCGGCAACTCCGGTGCCAGCACCCCAGTGCTCGGCAGGCAGGCTTGCCAATAGGCCTTGGCAGTATCGGCATCTTCGTCGAGCACTACTTCGGCATGCCACTCCAGGTACTGGGCAAACTGCCCCAGCTCCTCATCCACGGCGCAACTGCCCTGCTCATACGCCGTACACAGGTCTTGATAAAGAATCCCCAGGCTCGCCTGATCCCCCACAAAACCCGCCAAGCCCAGGGTCAATTGCCAGTGTTGCGCGTCGATACGCTGCAACAGACCCTCGAAAAACACCCCGGACGCCAGGCTCACCGGGCGTTGGCACCACTGCACCAAGACCTGCGTGGTGTCGCTGGACTCATCCACCGCCAATGCCACATTCGCCGCACCGGCCTCAAAGAACTGCCGCAGGCCACGATAACCGGGCGCCGTCGCCAATCGGGCGAGCAGCGCGGTGTGACGCTGGCTCAAACCGTTTAAAACCGCTTGCAGGCGTGAAACGTCGAGCGCGCCCTTGATCTGGATATGCAACAGGTGCGCGATATCACCCCAGCTCGCACCGTCCTGTGCGTCCAGCACCCGCTGTTGTTGTTCCGGGAGCAGCGCCAGGCCTGCATCGTTAAGCGTACTCATGCCTCAGTCCCTTCAGTTTGCATACGTGTAGAGGGCGTTACCGTTTCCAGGTCGCGCCGCTCGATCATTTCACCCATGGCCACGACGATTTTGCGTGGGCCTTCAAAGGGGTCGCGGGCGTGGGCGGCAAGCATGTTGTCCAGCAGGATCACATCGCCCTTGCGCCAGTCAAAACGCACCGCACAGACCTCGTAGAGTTCGCCCAGGAGTTGCATCACCGCGTCTTCAATCGGGCTGCCATCGCCGTAGTACACGTGGCGCGGCATCCGCTCGGGACCGAACAGGCCCAGCAGGTCGTCGCGCACGTCAGGGTCCAGGCAGTAGATGTGGTGCAGTTGCACCTGGTTGAAGAAGGTTTTCTCGCCCGTGGTCGGGTGGGTGATGATCGCCGGGCACGGGGTGCGGATTTGCAGTTCGTCGTTGTCCAGCCAGGTCCATTGAATGCCAGCCAGCGCGCAGCGCTGCTCGACCTGGGCGCGGTCTTCGGTCTTGAAAAAATGCTGCCAGGACACGTCGAGCTTATCGGCGAAGGTGCGCACATACAGCAGGCCCTTGCTTTCGAATGTATCGCGCAACGCTTGCGGCAAACGCAGGTACATCTGCCGGCAATCGACCACCGGCGTGGCACCGCCCACGGGCGACGGTTGCTCGCAGAAGAACAGTTGCTTGCGCGGCCAGCGATCCTGATGCGAGCTCTCGTTGTGGAACAGGATCATTTTCTTTTCCGGGTACGGCGTAGAGCGGTAGGTGTTCTTGCCGCCCTCTTTCTTCGGCAAGTCGCCGTACTGGCCGTACAGGCCCGGCTGGACTGCTTCGGCAAAGGCCTCGAAATCGTGGATATCACGCATGGCAAAACCTCGGAACAGGATCCCCGCATGCCGCGCCAACTTCTCCTCGACCAAGGCGCGATTGGCCTGGACCCACGTCACCAGGTCGAGCCCCGGATCATTGGGCTCCATCAGCAACGGGAACACCTGGTCGGCGTTCAACAGCGATTCACGCATCGCCGGCAGCGGGGCCCTGGCCACCGGGCTCGACGGTTTCTTGAGGAACTTGCCCAGTTTGTCGGCTTTCGGGCTGGCAGGTGCGGCAGGAGCAACAGCGGTATTCGACGGCATGATGATGTCCCCTAATCGGATGTCTGGATCCATGACAATCTGTTGAAGAATTCCCATCCAGGCGCTCACAAGCTCGGTAATGCGCTCTTGTTTGAATAAGTCATTGGCGTACTGCCAGGTGCCTTGCCACTGCCCGGCTTCTTCGTCGATGAACAACGCCATGTCGAACTTGGAATAGCCGCCCAGGCTGGGCACCACCTCCACGGCAATGTCCGCCAGGCCAGCGCTGTGCACCGGCAGGTTGTTCATCACAAACAGCACTTGCACCAAGGGGTTGAAGCCCCTGTGCCGGGGCACGTTGCTGGCTTCGGCGATCATGTCCAGGGGCAGGTCCTGATGCTCGAATGCCGTGAGGGAGGTTTCCCGCGCAGCAGCGAGGAAATCACTGAACCGGGCCTTTGCGTCGAAGCGCGAACGCAGGGGCAGGATATTCACGAAGAAACCAATCAAGCCTTCCAGCTCGGCATGCTGGCGCCCCGCGACATCAGCGCCCACCAGCAAGTCGTCGCTGGTGCCCAGGCGATGCAGTAACACCTGGAATGCCGCCAGCAAGGTGGTGTAAGGCGTAACGCCGTGGCGGCCGGACAAGCCTTTGAGTGCCTCGCCCAATGCCGGCGGCACGCTGAACGACTCGCTGGAGCCTTCAAAAGACGGTACTGGCGGCCGTGGAAAATCAGTGGGTAACAGGAGTTGGCCGGGATGACCGGCCAGGGCGTCCTTCCAGTAGCGGGCCTGTTGCTGCAAGACCCCGGCCTGCTCCAGCGCCAGTTGCCATTGGGCATAGTCGCTGTATTGCACCGGCAGCGGCGGCAAGTCGATGCCACGGCCGTGCTTGAGCGCGGCGTAGTGTTGCACCAGTTCACCCACCAGCACCGCCATCGACCAACCATCGGAAATGATGTGGTGCATCGAATACAGCAGCACATGCTCATGGGCACCCAGGCGCAGGATCTGCCCACGCAACAGCGGCGCTTGTGCCAGGTTGATCGGGTGTCGGGTGTTGTCCAGCGTGGCCTGGGCGACCTGGGCTTCCTGTTCGATACGGTCCAGGTGCGACAGGTCGACCAGGGCGAAGTCCAGTGCCACCTCTGGCGAAATCACCGCCAATGGATCGCCGTCATCGTCTGCTACATAGGCGGTGCGCAGCACTTCATGACGCTGCACCACGCACTTGAGGCTTTCGATCAGCAACGGCACCGAGACTTCGCCACGCAAGCGCAACGCCAGCGGCATGCCGTACGCGCCGTTGCCGGCCGAGAACTGTTCGGCCACCCACAAGCGGCGCTGGGCCAGGGACAAGGGCGCAGTGCTGCGCGGGCCATGGGCGCGCAAGGCGATCTGCGCCGGTTGCGCGGCCGAGCGGCCCGCCAACACGGCGGCAAAGTCTTCCAACACCGGAGCATTGAACAGGTCCCGCAAGCCAGGGTCGCTGGCCAGGGTTTGCTTGAGCCGCGCAATCACCTGGGTGGCCAGCAGCGAGTGCCCGCCCAGTTCGAAGAAGTTGTCGCTCACCCCCACCTGCGCCAGACCCAGCACCTGTTGCCAGACCTCGGCAATCTGCTGCTCCAAGACATTGCGCGGCGCGATATAGTGCTGCTGCAAGGCACTGGCATCCGGCGCGGGCAACGCCTTGCGATCGAGCTTGCCGTTGGGAGTCAGCGGCAGGCTGGCGAGGAATACCCAATGGCTGGGCACCATGTACTCCGGCAGGTCGCCCTTGAGCTGACGCTTGCACGCCTCACGCAGCGCCTGTTCATCGCTGACCGCTTGCACGGCAACCACGTACGCCACCAACTGCGAATGGCCAGCGACGTC
>NZ_JAAQWS010000037.1:0-22710 GCF_012985645.1 Pseudomonas sp. WS 5410
TTGATTTGGGGGGTAACCCGGCAGGACGCCGGGTTAGCCGCGCTGGGCCATGGATGGCCCATCGCGGCGGCCCCCCAAATCAATGTCGGATGACGGGCACACCGAGCCTAGGCGAGGTGCCGAGTGGTGGGGCAAGAGCCCTTTTGGTTACTTTTGGGGCTCTTTTCCAAAAGTGACCCGCCGTAAGGGCGGAACCCTAAGTGGCCGTAACCGCAGCAACGGATATGTACACATACCCAGAAGAAGATACCTATGGCCACCGCGAGCAAGCCAGCTCCCACCCTCAGGATCAATGGTTCATATGATGACCACCAGCACTGCCCAGGCTGCGGGCCGGCGCCTGGATTTCGAGGGTCTGCTTGTCACCCTTGGCATCTTCCACCGTCAGGGTCAGCGGCACCTGGTCGCCTTCCTTGATCTGGCCCGTCAGGCCCATCAGCATCACGTGATAACCCTCGGGATCAAGCTTCACCGCCTGGCCGGCCGGCAGTGCCACGGCATCCACCGGGCCCATGCGCATGACGTCGTCTTTCATGCTCATCTCATGAATCTGCACTTCCTTGGCCACCGGCGACTTGACGCTCAGCAGCTTGCTGTCGCTGTCGGCGGTGAGGGTCATGAATGCCCCGCTCGAATGCTGCCCCGGTACGGTGGCGCGAGCCCAGGCATCGCTGACCTGGACCTGGGCGCTGGCGTGGGCGGCGAGGCCCAGCAGGGAAAGGCCGAGGGCGATGCGCTTGAGGGTGTGGACAGCAGTCATTAGCAGACCTCCATGACGGTGAGCAGGTCTTCTGCGCACTCTTTGGCGTTAAGGGATGCCGACAGGCCCAGGCGCAGGTTGCTGCGGGTGTCGAACACAAAACTGGTGGCGGTGTGGGACAGGGTGTAGGTGTCGCCTGCGGGGATCTTTTCATAAAAGATCCCGAACTCCTTGGCGGCCACGGCGATTTCTTCCGGCGTGCCGTAGAGCGCTTCGAAGCTGGGGTCGAAGGCCTTGACGTAGGCGTCGAGCACTTCGGGCGTATCGCGTTCCGGGTCCAGGGTGATAAAGATCACCTGCATGATTTCGCCGTCGCGGCCCATCAGCTTCTTGGCCTGGGCCATGCGCGCCAGGGTGGTGGGGCACACGGCCGGGCACTGGGTGAACCCGAAGAACACCACCGGCATCAAGCCGCGAAACGAAGTCAGGGTCACGGTTTCGCCGGCGGTATTCTTGAGCTTGAACGTGCGGCCCATGATCTTGTTGCTCAGATCCTTGCCGTACTTGAAATTCAGCTTGGGGCCGGTGTCACAGCCGCTCAGCAGGCCCAGGCCCAGCAGGCCCATACCGGTGAGGACCTTGCGGCGGGTGAGTAACGTATTCATGAAGTGGGCGTCCCGTGAAGCGCCTGACGGCTGCGCATAACAGGTCAGTCAGGCTTTGAAAAGCGGTGAACAAGCAGGGTGGGTAGTCTACCGGTGTTGATCACGCTTGATAATCTGCGACGTTCTGCCACAGGGGCGGTCGCCACCTTACCAGCCGAGGGGGCGATTGCGTCTGTGGCACACTGTCGCAGACGCCTTGAAACGCCCGGCGTACCAGGCTTTGGGCAAATGTTTCAACGATTATCAGGGCCCTTGACCCGCATCAAGGCAGCGTCCCCTCGGCCTGGGGCACAGTCACGCCATACGGACCGGCCCACTGTGAGGCGCTGATGCTCTATCTCCTGTTTCTGCTGGCCCATCTGTTCGCGGCGCTGATGTTTATCGGCACGGTGTTCTTTGAAGTACTGATCCTCGCCAGCGTGCACAAGCAACTGCCGGCCCGCGTCATGCTGCTGGTGGAGCAGGGCATCGGCAACCGTGCCAGGGCCTTGATGCCGTGGGTGCTGCTAGTGCTGTTCGGCGCGGGCATCGGCATGGTCTGGTTGCGCTATCTGCCGGTGCTGGCGGCGCCATCGAGTTCGGCATTCGGCGCCTTGCTGACCCTCAAGTTGATCCTCGCCGCCAGTGTGCTGATGCATTTTTTGCTGACGGTGTGGCTGATGCGGCGTGGGCGGGTCAGCGCGGCCTATTTGCGCTTCGTTCATCTGAGCCTGTTCTGCCATATGGTCGCCATTGTGTTGTTGGCCAAAAGCATGTTCTACATCACCTGGTAACCCCCCTCGTATTCCCTGGCCTTGATGCATATCAAGGTGCGCTGTCCGGTCGCACCGCACAATGACCCACCGTAGCCAGACCCGGAGGCCGTCATGCTCACTGTCATTCATCCCGCCCGCGAGTGGCGCCTGCGCCGTGACCAAAGCGTGCTGGACCAGGGCCAGGTCGACATCGGCAAATTTCATACGGGGATCGGCTCCCTCGACCTGTTGCGCGCCATGCGCAGCAGTCGCCAACGCCAGCGTCCCCTGGCGCTGAACCTGCAATGGCCGGCGGGCCTGGTGGCCGATGACTACCTGGACGCGCTGGAGCAGGAAATCCACCTGGTCGGTTGCCACGTGGGTGGGCGCCAGCCGGTGGATCAATTCCATCTGGGCGGCGCTACCCCGGCAATGGCCGACCTGCAGCGGTTGATGGCGCACCTGCGCAGTCGCCTGCATTTTCTCGAGCATGACCAGGGTGACTACAGCCTCGACCTCGACCCGCTGCACACCGACTGGGCGACCATGGGCCGCCTGCGTGAACTGGGCTTCAATCACATCAATATCGGCGTGTCGGATGCCAGTAGCGACGTCACACCTTCGGTGGCCGGCTATCAAGACCCGGCGCCCATCCAGTCGCTGATCGACGCGGCGCGCACCCTGGGTTTTAGCTCGGTGAATGTCGACCTCGGGTATGGCCACGCCTGGCAGACCTGCGACAGCTTTGCAGCCAAGCTGGCCAGCCTGATCGCCCTCGAGCCGGACCGCCTGCAAGTGTTCGACTATGCCCAGGCCCCCCGGCGCTACCAGCAGCAACGGGCGCGGGCGCTGTCGTCGAATGCCGACAAGTGCGCGATGCGCGCGATCGCCTTCCAGCACCTGGAAGCTGCCGGTTATCACTACATTGGCCTGGGCCAGTTCGTACGCCCTGACGATGACCTGGCGCTGGCCCAGGAACACGGACGCCTGAGCCGCAATTGCCAGGGCTTTACTCGTCACGGTTACTGCGACCATATCGGCTTTGGCCTGGGCGCCATCAGCCAGCTCGACAACCTGTATGCGCAAAACACCGACGACCTGGCGCGCTATCGTCAGCAGTTGGACAGCGACCTGTTGCCCACCGCCCGCGGCTGGCGCTGCGAGGCGGGCGATCAGATCCGTCAGCATGTCATGGAGCGCCTGGCCTGTGACCTGGAGTTGGATATCCAGGCGCTGGAGCGCCGTTATGGTGTGATTTTTTCTCGCTATTTTTCGGCGATCTGGCCGCTGCTGGAGCACCTGCACCAGGACGGCCTGATCGACTTGTCCGAGCGCTTCCTCTGTGTGCTGCCTGCGGGCCGGCAGCGGGTCGAAGCCCTCTGCGCGCTGTTTGACCGGGCAGGCAGCGCGGTTCCCCCTTGCTCCAACGATGAGACCATCGACCATGAAAGCGTTTGAGTTCAACCGGGCCCTGGTGCAGAAATACGACCGCCCGGGGCCGCGCTACACCTCGTACCCGACGGCGCCGCAGTTTCATTCGGCGTTTGCCCTGGATGACTACCGGCAGGCAGTAGCGGCCAGCAACCAGGGGGCGGCCCCCAAGGCGTTGTCGGTATACATCCATATACCGTTCTGCCAGAGCCTTTGTTACTACTGCGGTTGCCACAAGATCATCACGCGCAAGCCCCATCGCGCCGTGGAGTACCTGAGCTACCTCAAGCGCGAAATCCAGATGCAGGCCGCGCTGTTCGACCGCACGCGGCCCCTGACCCAGTTGCATCTGGGGGGCGGTACGCCGACCTATCTGGACGATGCGCAACTGGCCGAGTTGATGGCAAGCCTGGCGCAGGGCTTCAGCCTGGATACCAGCGACAACCATGAGTTTTCCATTGAGGTCGACCCGCGCACCATCAGCGTGGAACGCATCCATAACCTGCGCGGGCTGGGCTTCAATCGCCTGAGTTTTGGTGTGCAGGACTTTGATGCCGATGTGCAGGCGGCGGTCAATCGCGTGCAGAGCGAAGAGCAGATTGTGCAGTTGGTCGCGGCCGCCCGGCAGGCACGCTTCAAGTCCATCAGCGTGGACCTGATCTACGGCCTGCCATTGCAGACCGTGGCCAGTTTCGACGTGACCCTGGGCAAGCTGATTGCCCTGCGCCCGGACCGTGTGGCGGCCTACAGCTACGCGCATTTGCCCACGCAAATCCGCGCCCAGCGCATGATCCGCCCCGAAGACATGCCACCGCCGGAGCGCAAGCTGGAGCTGCTGGAGTTGACCATTCGCCGGCTGACCGAAGCGGGTTATGTGTACATCGGCATGGACCACTTTGCCTTGCCCGACGATGAACTGGCCCTGGCCCGGGCCAATGGCACCTTGCAGCGCAATTTCCAGGGCTACTCGACCCATGCCGATTGCGACCTGATCGGGCTGGGCGTGTCGGCCATCGGCAAGGTGGGCGACAGCTACAGCCAGAGCGTCAAGGAGTTGTCCCAGTACTACGCGCGGATCGACGCCGGGTTGTTGCCGGTGCAGCGCGGCTACCGCCTGAACGCCGATGACGTGTTGCGCCGGGACGTGATCAACGGCCTGATGTGCCATGGGCGCATTGACTTTGCCGGGGTCGAGGCGGGGCATGCGATCCGCTTTACCGAATACTTTGCCCAGGCGTTGTCACAGTTGGATGAGCAAGTGGCGGATGGTTTGCTGCATGTCGAGGACGATGGGGTGCAGTTGCTGCCCCAGGGGCAACTGATGGTGCGCAGCGTGGCGATGGCGTTTGATGCGTACCTGGGTGGGCAGCAGAAGGGGCAGTTTTCCCGCACGGTCTGACCACCGAATCCACCCTTGTGGCGAGGGGACAAGCCCCCTCGCCACAGCCCCCCTCACCACGGCTCAGGTATAGGCGCCTGCCGCGCCGTTGGTGCGCTCAATCTCTTCCACCAGCTTATCAATCCCCTCCAAGCGTGCCCGGTTGTCGTGATCCCACGGATGAAACCCCGGCTTGAAATAATGCAGCCACGGCCGCGCCATGCGCGGGAACACGCCCTTGGGCCCGTAGAGAAACTTCAGCATCCGCCAGAAACCCTTCAGATGCCCGCCCGCGCGGCGGTCGGCGATCAGCAGGCGCAGGTGGAAATCAAACACCACCAGCCAGAAAAACACCGTGGTGAACAGCATGGTCCCGGTGCGCAGTAGATAGCGCTTGGGCCCTGGTTTGATCACGCTGTTCCACACATCAAAGGCCACGGCCTTGTGCTCGGTTTCTTCGAGGGCGTGCCAGTACCACATCTGTTGGTAGCCTTTGAGCGAATCACCAAAACGCGTGGGGTCGCTGAGCAGGATTTCCGCGAGCATCGCCGTGTAGTGTTCCAGGGCGATGGTCACCGCCAGGTTGAAGGACGGCGGCAAGTGCTTCTTTTGCAGGTCGAGCATAAATTTCAAGCGGCGGTCCAGCAGGTGGGCCGGCAGACCGGCGGCTTGCAGCAGCTCGTTGTAGGCCACGTGCTCGCGGCTGTGCATGGCCTCCTGGCCGATAAAACCCTGGATCTCCTTTTTCAACGCCGGGTCGTCGATGCGCTGGCGATAGTGGCGCACGCTGTCCATGAAGAACAATTCGCCCTGGGGAAACAGCAACGACAGGGCATTGAAAAAGTGCGTGATGAACGGGCCTTGCTCGTGCCAGTCCTTGATGCGTTCGGCAGGCAGGGTAAAACGCAGGTCGCGGCGAATGGGCAGCATTATGGCGACTCCTGTTCAGAGAGGGGGGAGGGTGGCAGGGCCTTGCGCTGTTTCGGTGCCATGCGCCGGCTGGCGAACACCACCAGCCCTTGATAGGCCGCCGGCAGCCAGCGCGCGAGCAGGTCCAGGGCGTAGGCGTCGCGGCCGATCAGCACGCGGCGCTTGTTCTTGCGCACGCCCTGCAGGATGACCTTGGCGGCCTGGTCGGCGTCGGTGATAAACAGTTTTTCGAAGTCGGCGCGGGCCTGTTGTTCGCTGTGGATCAGGAACCCGGTCATGTTCGCGTCGATCCGGCTGCTGCGGCAGATGTCGGTGCGGATCCCACCGGGATGCACGCAGGTGGCCGAGACGCCGCTGCGTTGCAAATCCAGTTCCTGGCGTAGGGACTCGGTAAAGCCGCGCACCGCGAACTTGGTGGCGTTGTAGCCGCTCATGCCGGGCTGGGCGAACAGCCCGAACACGCTGGAGGTGTTGACCACATGCCCCTCGCCGCTGGCCTTGAGGTAGGGCAGAAAGGCCTTGGTGCCGTACACCACGCCCCAGAAATTAATGCCGACGATCCACTCCAGGTCGGCGTAGTCCACACCTTCCACGGTGCTCGACAGGGCCACCCCGGCATTGTTGAAAATCAAATTCACCTGGCCGTGTTCTGCCGCGCAACTGGCGGCCCAATCCTCCATGGCCTGGCGGTCGGCAACATCCACCTCCCTTGACGTCACGCGGATCGGCGCCAGGCTGCTGCGCTGGATCAGCTCCACGGTTTGTTGCAGGCCGGTCTGGTTCTTGTCCGCCAGGGCCAAGTGACAACCCTCGCGCGCCAGGGCCAGGGCCAAGGCGCGGCCCATGCCGGACGCGGCACCGGTGATGGCCGCCACGCGGCCATTGAATGACTTCATGACAGGCTTCCTTCTGCGGTGGCATGGGGTGGCGCGACGGGTCGCGGTGTGGCGCCGGTCAATAGTGGCGTGACCTGATAATCGCGCAGGGCGAACTGGCGGGTGACCTGTTTGAAGCGCCAGGTCGAGCCGGGCCACAACGTCGTATTTTTGCCGGTGCGCGGGTCGAGGTACCAACTGCGGCAGCCGCCGGTGTTCCAGATAGTGCGCTGGAGTTTTGCCTGGATTTGCTGGTTGTAGGCGCTTTCCACGGCTGGCTTGACCTCGACCGTGGCGATTTGCTGGCGGCGCATCTGTTGCAGGGCATCGAGGATGTAGGTGACCTGTGCCTCGATCATCAGAATCATCGAGTTGTGGCCCAGCCCGGTGTTGGGCCCGACGATCAGGAACAGGTTCGGATAGCCCGGCACGGTGGTGCCCTTGTACGCATGGGCGCCATCGCGCCAGGCCTCCATCAGGTCAATGCCGCCGCGCCCGATGATGCAGTCGCGGGGCAGGGGATCGGTAGCCTGGAACCCGGTGCCGAAGATCAGGCAGTCCGCCGGGTGCTTGATGCCATCGGCGGTGACGACCCCGTCGGCCTCGATTCGCAGTACAGCGTCGGTGACCACTGCGACATTGCTGCGTGACAGCGCTGGGTAGTAGTCGTTGGAGATCAGTACGCGCTTGCAGCCGATGGTGTAGTCCGGCCGCAGGACTTTGCGCAGGGAAGGGCGCGCCACTTGTTTGTGCAGATGGCGCACGGCGATTTTCTGCACCACTTTCATCAGGCGCGGGTGCAGCGCAAAGCCCACCACCCGACCTTCCAGGGCCCAGTAGAAAGCCCCGCGCACCAGGCGCTGGGTGAATGGCAGATGCTTGAACACCCAGCGCTCAAAACCTGAAATGGGGCGGTCCGGCTTGGGCATGATCCACGGCGGGGTGCGCTGGAACAGGTCCAGGTGCGCCACTTGGGGGGCGATACGCGGCACGAACTGGATCGCACTGGCGCCGGTGCCAATCACCGCCACACGCTTGCCCTTGAGTGAATAGTCGTGGTCCCAGTGCTGGGAGTGAAAGCGCTTGCCCTTGAAACTGTCCAACCCCGGAATATCCGGCAGTGCCGGGCGGGACAGTCCCCCCATCCCCGACACCAGTACCCGTGCACTGACGCGGCGGCCATTGCTGAACTGCAATTGCCAGCGTTGCAGTTGCTCGTCGAACACCGCCTGTTGCAGGCCCATGCCAAAACGCAGGTACGGCGCCAACTCAAAGCGCTGTGCGCAATGTTCCAGGTAGGCACGGATTTCCGCCTGGGGGGCGAACTGGCGGGTCCAGTCGGGGTTGGGCGCAAAGGAAAACGAATAGACGTGGGATTGCACATCACAGGCGCAGCCCGGGTAGTGGTTGTCGCGCCAGGTGCCGCCCAGGGAGTCGGCCTGTTCGGCAATAAAGAAGTCGTCGAGCCCGGCTTGCTTGAGTTTGATCGCCATGCACAGGCCGGCGAAGCCTGAGCCAATGATCGCGATATCGACGCAATCTGCCGGGCCGCTTGGCTGGGTAGAGGCATTCATAGGGTGTCCCTCGTGGGCTGTGGGCGCCTTACGGGTGTTGACATCGGATGTGCTCCTTTTTTGTTTTGGCTTTTAGATAGAACACCATTGCAAAGAAAAATTGTATTTATTATTTTAAAAAAGATTTTAAATAATCTACCTGAAAATGTCGTCTACGCTAGACCCTTGTCCTTTATGTGCGATTTGTCCGACGGACGAACGCTTGACGCACGCAGTTGAAGTCCAGGGTGTGGACGATGGCTGAGGTCTTGACCAATACCGGTCGGATCGCCAGCAGCAGGGAAGCAGAGGACCGAGCTATGGCTGTCGAATGGGTTGTCGCTGCGGGTGTGTTTATGGCTGCCAGTGCGGCGTTATGGGGCTTGAGTGCCTGGATGACGCGCCGTATCGAAGCGGCTGTTCCAAGTAACGGGCGCTTTCTGGAAGTGGATGGCGAGCGCTTTCATTATGTAGACGAGGGCAAGGGCCCGCCGCTGGTGATGATCCACGGCCTGATGGGCAGCAGTCGTAACCTGACCTATGCCTTGGCCGCACAACTGCGCGAGCACTTTCGGGTGATCACCCTGGACCGACCCGGCTCAGGCTATTCCACCCGCCGCAAAGGCACCGGTGCCGACCTGCCAAGCCAGGCCCGGCAAGTGGCGACCTTTATCCAGACCCTGGACCTGGGCCAGCCCCTGGTGCTGGGGCATTCCCTGGGCGGGGCGATCTCCCTGGCCCTGGCCCTGGACCATCCCCATGCGGTGTCCGGGTTGGTGCTGGTGGCACCCCTGACCCATCCCCAGCGCATGCTTCCGCTGGTGTTTCTGTCGTTGGCGGTGCGCCCTGCCTGGCTGCGGCGCTGGGTGTCGCGCACGCTGACGGTGCCCATCGGCATGCTCAGCAGTGGTGCGGTGGTCAAGGGCGTGTTCGCTCCCGACCCGGCGCCGGCCGACTTCGCCACCCGTGGCGGCGGCCTGCTGGGCATGCGCCCCGATAACTTCTATGCCGCTTCCACCGAAATCAATCTGGTCAATGATTACCTGCCCGAGATGGTCAAGCGCTACCCGCAACTGCGCCTGCCCATCGGCCTGATCTATGGCTCGCGGGACAAGGTGCTGGACTTCCGCAAGCACGGCCAGGCCCTGGCAGACAAGGTGCCAGGGCTGAAGCTGCAGCTGGTCGAAGGCCGTGGCCATATGCTGCCAATCACCGCCACCGAGCGCGTGGCGGCACTCGTCGAGCAGGTGGCCAAGCGCAGCAAGCCGGTGGCAAGCGCCACGGTGTTGCACCCGCCGTTTGCGCTGGCGAGTAAATAATCGTGAACCCCACGGCGTGGTCGAAAGTCGCTGACGCTTGCCCTAGACACCTGACCGAGCGGATGAAAAAGAGACTGGCCGGTCACGTAAAAAAGGCCCCGAAAAAGTAGTTGACGACCTATCGATTCCGCGCTATTTATTTAAAAAAATATTTCAATATTTATTTTGAAATGATTTTTGAAATGCCTAAGAGCGAATAAAATAATGAAAAAAACGCCTTTTATCGCATGGTTTGTTTCAAGTGGCCTTCAGTGCCGCCTGAACCGCTTTTCTGCCTCTTTTGCTTCGCTCTCACTCTCTGCCGCGCAGTGCGCCCGGAGGTTGCCATGAATCAGACCCTGGCCGCCCCCCACGTCTGGACCGACGGCAAGCGCCACCTGTGGTGGCTCGGCATCATGCCTCTGGCGACCCCGCTGCTGTCCGGCGCCCTGGCCATCACTACCGGCGTACAACAACTGTGGTGGGTCGGTGTACTGGTGATTTTCGGCTTGATCCCGCTGATTGACGGCCTGCTCGGCGAAGATGTCAGCAACCCGCCGGAATCCGCTGTCAGCGGCCTTGAATCGCAGAAGTACTACCGCTGGATCGTCTACACCGGGGTGTTGTTCGTTATTTCCTCGGTGGTGATCACCGGTTGGCTGGCCGTCAGCGGCATCGACTGGATGATCAGCGGCGGGCTGCTGCAACTCACCGCCTCCCTCGATCCTTCGAGCTGGATGGCGCAAACCGCCAGCTTCCTGACGGCCCGGGTGCAGTTGCACGGTGAGGTCAGTGGGTTTACCTATCTGGGCATGGCCATGTCCACCGGCGCTGCCACCGGTATCGCGATCAACACCGCCCATGAACTGGGGCACAAGCCGCGCCTGCTGGAGATTGTGCTGGCGAAGATCACCCTGGCGCCGACCTTCTACGGGCACTTCTACACCGAACACAACCGTGGCCATCACGTACGCGTTGCCACCCCGGAAGATCCGGCCAGCTCGCGACTGGGGGAGAGCTTCTGGGCCTTCCTGCCGCGCTCGGTGTGGTTCAGTGCGCGCTCGGCCTGGAACCTGGAGCGCGAACGCTTGCGCAAGCTCGGCCTGCCGGCGTGGCACTGGAAGAACGGCGTACTCAGCGCCTGGATGTACAGCGTGGTGTTGTGGGGCGCGATGATCGCCTGGCTGGGCATGGCGGTGATTCCCTTCCTGTTGATCCAGGGCATCTACGGCTTCTCGTTGCTGGAAGTGGTGAACTATGTCGAGCACTACGGGCTTAAACGCCAGAAGTTGCCTAACGGCCGTTATGAACGGTGTTCGCCGCGCCACTCGTGGAACAGTAACCGTATTGTCACCAATATCTTTCTGTTCCAGTTGCAGCGCCACTCTGATCATCACGCCAACCCGACTCGCAGTTATCAGTCGTTGCGCCACTTTGATGAATCGCCGCAACTGCCGTATGGCTACGCCAGCATGATTGTCTGGGCCTATATCCCTTACTTATGGCGCCGGCGTATGGATCACCGGGTACTACGGCATTATTCGGGGGATGTCACCCTGGCCAATATCCAGCCATCCAAACGCTTGAAGATACTGGAGAAGTACGGCAAGACCAGCACCTTCTAATGTGAATTAACTGTTGTAGGGCGCACTCGGGATCTGTGTATCGCGCAGGTTTTCATCGCCCACGGTTTGCCGGTTTCGAGTGCTGCTTAGTTGCAAGAAAGTTGTTTGACCCTAACAAAAATAAAATCAAGGGAAGGACGTACACCATGCAAACACCTGCCAAGTTCACTGCGCATATCGTGCTCGCTGCACTGGGGCTTATTGCCTATCACCAGGCCCAGGCCGCCCGTATCGAACCCGCCGGCAGCGCCTTCACTGCCCAGGGCCCCATCAGCTTTTCCAAGGGCGCGCTGATTAGCGCCGACTGCACCATCAAGGTGGCCGGCAAGGTCGCGGCCGATGGTTCGCAAGTCAATGTCGACAAGGTCGAGTTCGACGGTGGCCTCAAGTGCAGCCGCGTCGAGGCCATCAACCTGCCGTGGATATTAGTGGCTAGGGATGCCAGGAGCGGCTCCATGTCGAAGATCAGCGTCGATGTGCACGCCTTTGGCCTGGGCGGCAAGTGTGGCCCGTCCACTGCCGAAGGCACCTGGGATAACGCCACCGGCAAGTTGGAAGCGGTCAATGTGCCGATTGGCGAAGACTGCAAGATCAAAACCGTGTCGATCAAGATGCCGCCGACGTTCAAAGTCGTCGAGTAAACCCCCGAATTTGTAGCGGTAAATGAATTGAAATTTGGCTGGAAAGGGAAGTTCTGCTGTTTCTCCGTGACCTCTCGATCATGGCCATTACCCCGGCGAAATGACTCGCCATACATGTGAGGAAAAATAATGAAAAGTTTGAAAACCCTCGTTTGTGTAAGTTCGTTTGCTCTGTGCTTTGGCGCGGCTTCGATGGCCAGTGCGGCGTCTTTTAGTCCAATTGGAGCGACGTTTACTACAGGGGCGACTGGGAGCATTGTTGTTAAATCACCTTCGTCGTTTCAGCAGCCCGTAACATGTAAGGCTGTATTCGAAGGCAAGGTGCGCCCTGATGGTAAGGCAGATATCACCAAAGTAACTATCTCTCCAGGATCAAGCGTGCTGTGCAACCTACCCAATATCACTGGTTTGCCTTGGTTGCTGGAAGCCACCAGCACAAGTGCCGGTAAAGCTTACAACGTTGGTTACACGATCACTTCGTTCCCTCCAACCAACTGCGGCCCTACGGCTATCGATGTAGCGCTGGCCTCAACCCCAGCTCCGTCTCCAAGTATCACTCTTGCTGCGACCAACCAGCCGCTTAGCGGCAGTTGCACGGTGGTGACACTGAACGTAGGCGCTACCGGCGTCACCATTGTTCCTTGATGCCGGGACTTCGGAAATAGGCTTGATCACCCGGTGAAAAACAGGTGCCTCGTCAGAGGCATCTGTTGAGGTAAAGCCGTTCGGTCCAACCGGCTGTGACAAATAAAAACAATAAGGAGTGACGCATGAATAATATGAAGCAGCAGGCCCAGGCGTTGTTAGGCCTGGCATTGTTGGGCGGGCTGATCGCCTCAGCGGGAACCGTTCAGGCGGGTGGTTTCATGACGCCAACCGCAAACACTGCTGGTTGGGGCCGGGCGTTTGGTGGGGGGTCGATGTTCAAGAACGACCCGTCATCGGCGTACAACAACCCTGCTGCCATGGCTTTCATTGACAAGACCATTTCGCAGTTCACCATCAACTACGCAAACATCGACATCAAATACAAAGGGTCGGCGTATGACTACGCTGGCAATCCGACGTCCAACACGGTCTATGATCCCAATACTGGCGAGTTAACATCGACACCTCGCACCGGTAATGGCGGTCAAGGCGGCTTCGAAGCGTGGGTACCCACTGGCTTCATGGTGATCCCGATCAACGATCGTTTTGCCTTTGGTTTGAGCCAAGTGGTGCCGATGGGCGCGCGCACAACCTGGGATGAGGATTGGAAAGGTCGCGACTTCGCGGTGGACACCCGCATCGAAACCGTGGGCCTGACCGGCTCCCTGTCGTTCAAGGTCAATGATGAGTTTTCCATCGGTGGTGGTGCGATTCTCCAGCACACCAAAGGCTTTGTGAGCCAGAACGTCGATCTGTATGCCGCTGCTGCGCAGTCGCCGGACTTCGGGATGATTCCGTTCCCGGCCGGCCAGGGCTTCGCCTTGATGCGGGTCAAAGTCGACAATAACTCCCTGGGTTGGTTTGCGGGGATGACCTGGAAACCCACGGCGCAGGACACCCTGGGCTTGAACTATCACGCCAAGATCAAGAACAAGCTGGAGGGCAAGTACAACATGTACGCCGATCCAGGCTCGGAAGGGCTGATGACCACCCCGGTGGTCGACGGTAAAACCCTGGTCGAGTTGGCTTACCCTGGGCTGAAACTGTATCCGGGCGGTGCCAATGCCTCCACGCAACTGGATATCCCTGCCAACGCGTCCCTGGACTGGGTACACGACTTCTCTGACCGCCTGACCCTGGGCGCCAGTGTGACCTGGACCCAATGGTCCTCCTTCGAGGCGCTGACCTTGAAGTCCAATGGCAGCACCATCGTGTCGATCCCGTACAAGTACAAGAACACCTGGATGTATTCGTTCGGCGGTGACTACAAACTCACGGATGACTTTACCGTGCGTGCCGGTGTGGCCTTCGACCAGACCCCAACCCGCAACTCCACCCGTGACCCGCGTATCCCGGATGGGGATCGCACCTTCGCTTCCCTGGGCTTTGGCTACAACATCCGCGCCATTCCGGGCCTGAGCATCGACGGCGCGTATTCCCGCCAGTTTGTGGAGACCGTCAAGCTCAAGACCAAGAACGTTGACCGTCTTGGCGCAGCGTCGCTGGATGGCAAATCCGAGGCCAAGGGCGAAGTGGTCAGCCTGTCGGCTACCTACGCCTTCTGACCTGGGGTTGTATCTGCGTAGTGCCTGGGTAAACGCGTAGTCAGCGCATCTTTCTACTGCGTTTACCCGGTGCTCCACCTGTGGGGCGCCCACGCGACCCCTGGTGATTTCCTTCTCCCTTTAACACTTCGGCTGACGCGTTCGGCCGAGAATTATTTCGCAAAGACATTAAATAAAAATTTCAAAACAAAATTTGAATTTGGCTTTTCAAGTTTGTAGTGTGGTGATCAGTCGCAGGCCGTACCGACCTGCTGCTGTGCGTGCCGTGCCCTGAATAATAAGTAGAGGTATCTCCATGGTTATCTGGTTATTGGCGGGACTCGCTGTGGCGACTGCCCTGGCGTATCGACAAGCGGCAGCCACCCTGTGGCTGGGTGCTGGCCTGGCCTGGTTGGCGGGCGGCTATCTGTTCAATGTGGTTGCAGGGTTTGGCCTGAGCGTTGCGGCGTTGCTGGTGGTGGTACCGGCGCTGCTGATGAGCATCAAGCCCCTGCGTCGCACGCTGTTGACCAGCAGGGCCCTGGGTCTGTTTCGCACGATCATGCCGGCCATGTCCGACACTGAACGCGCGGCTATCGAGTCCGGCACCGTGTGGTGGGACGCCGAGTTGTTCAGCGGCAAACCCAATTGGCCGCGCCTGCTGCAAGCCGCGCCGGCACGCTTGAGCGCCGAAGAACAGGCCTTTCTCGACAACGAAGTAGAAACCCTCTGCGACATGGCCAACGACTGGGAAACCACCCAGGTCTGGCAGGACCTGTCGCCCGAAGGCTGGCAGTACACCAAGGACGCCGGCTTCCTCGGCATGATCATTCCCAAGCAATATGGCGGCAAAGGCTTCTCCCACTATGCCCATTCGCAAGTGGTGATGAAGCTGTCGACCCGTTGCTCGGCGGCAGCGATTTCGGTGATGGTCCCCAACTCCCTGGGCCCCGCCGAACTGTTGCTGCATTACGGCACCGACGCCCAGCGCAATTACTACCTGCCGCGCCTGGCCCGTGGCGAAGACATCCCGTGCTTTGCCCTGACCAGCCCCTATGCCGGCTCCGACGCCGGGGCGATTCCCGACCTGGGCATCGTCTGCAAGGGCATGCATGAAGGCCAGGAAGTGCTGGGCTTCAGCGTGACCTGGGACAAGCGCTATATCACCCTCGGCCCCATCGCCACGGTGCTCGGCCTGGCCTTTCGCGCCGAAGACCCTGACGGCCTGCTGGGCCAGCCCGGTTCGCTGGGCATCACCTGCGCGTTGATCCCCACTTCCCATCCTGGGGTGAACAGTGGTCGCCGCCATTGGCCCCTCAATGCGGTGTTCCAGAACGGCCCGACCACCGGCAAGGACGTGTTTATCCCCCTGGAGTGGGTGATCGGCGGCCGCGAGCAAGTGGGCAACGGTTGGCGCATGCTGATGGAATGCCTGGCCGCCGGGCGCGCGATTTCCCTGCCGTCGGCTAACGTCGGCCTGGGCAAGGTGGCGGTACGCGGTACCACGGCCTACGCGGCGATGCGCAAGCAGTTCGGCCTGCCGATTGGCAAGTTTGAAGGGGTGCAGGCGCCCCTGGCACGTATGGCCGGGCACCTGTATGCCTGCGATGCGGTACGTAAAGTGTCGGTGGCGTCGTTGGATGCCGGCGAGAAACCCTCGGTTATCTCGGCAATTGCCAAATACCACGTCACCGAGCGTGCGCGGATCATCGTCAACGATGGCATGGACATCGTCGCCGGCAAGGGCATCTGCATGGGGCCCAACAACTTCCTGGCCCGTGCCTATCAACAAAGCCCCATCGCGATCACGGTGGAAGGCGCGAATATCATGACCCGCTGCCTGATCATCTACGGTCAGGGCCTGATCCGTTGCCACCCCTACGTGTTCCGAGAAATGGAAGCGGCGCGCAACACTGATAATCGCCAGGCGTTGCTCGAGTTCGACAGCGCCATGTTCGGTCACCTGAGTTTTGTGCTGGCCAACACCGTACGTGCGGCAGTGCATTCCCTGACAGGCGGACGGCTGATTGGCGTACCGGCCAAGACGGATCCGGCGCTGGCGTCCTACTACCGCCAGGCCAATCGGCTGTCGGTGGTGCTGGCGTTGATTTCCGATATTTCCATGGGCGTGCTGGGCGGCGCGCTCAAGCGCAAGGAAAGCATCACCGGGCGCCTGGGCGATATTCTGTCCCAGCTCTACATCCTGTCCTGCGTGCTCAAACGCTTTGAGGACGATGGCCGGCCCCAGGCCGACCTGCCGTTGGTGCATTGGTCGGCTCAGGATGCCTTGTTGCGGGCCCATGAAGCCCTGGCCGAGGTGCTCGACAATTATCCTTCGACGCCGGCTGCGGCAGTGATGCGTGGCTTGAGCTTCCCGTTCGGCATTCCCCAGCGCAAACCCTCCGACCGCCTGCTGGCCCAGGTGGCCGAGCTGGTGCAGATCCCGGGCGAAAGCCGCGACCGTTTGCTGGCCAATTCCTACATCCCGCGTCCGGAAGTCGACAAGCTAGCCTATGGCGAACTGGCGTTCCGCCTGCTACCCCAGGTGGAGTTGATCGAAGGGCGGCTCAAGGCGGCGGTCAAGCAAGGCACCCTCGGCCCGATGCCGATCAGCAGCACGGCCTTTACCGCCTGGCGCATCAAGGCCCGCGCCCTGGATTTGATCAGCGCCGACGAAGACGCCTTGCTGGCGCGCTATGTGGAATACGCCGATCACGGCATCCAGGTGGACGACTTCCCACAGGACTTCGGGTTGCTGGAGGCCTTGCAAAAGCGCCAGCAAACGTTGGAGCAAGCGGCCAAACCCAGCAGCAGAAAACGTGAAAACGCCCCGGTGAACTAGAAACGAGCGCGCTCAACGGGGGAGCGGGCTTGCCTGTGATAGCGGTGTATCTGCGCCACAGATGCAATCGGATCCACCGCCATCGCAGGCAAGCCAGCTCCCACAAGGGGTTGGATTTGCAGGTCAGGAAAACGGATTGATTTATGAGCGACAGCTACCTTTCTTTTGTTAATTCTGCCTGGGGCCGTCGTCTGGCCCAGGCTATCGGCTTGCCGCAACCCTTGGCCCTGCAACGTCACCGCAGCGGCCAGCAGGGCCTGGCCAACCCGGTGATTATCGCTGGGGCAGGGCGCCTGGCGGACGAAGTGCGGCGCCTCTTCAAGGCCACCGACACTGTGCCGGCCCAGGCCGCCACGCTCAAGGCGCCGTCCACGGTCAAGGTCCAGGGCGCGGTGTTTGATGCCAGCGCCGTGGTCGACCTCAAGCAACTGGACGAACTCTACGAATTTTTCCACGCCAACGCCCGGCGCCTGGGGCCGCACGCGCGGGTGGTGGTGCTGGGCACCGCGCCCGAACACTGCCAGGACTTGCCCCAGGCCATCGCCCAGCGAGCCCTGGAGGGATTGGTGCGATCCTTGGCCAAGGAGCTGCGGCGGGCGATCACCGTGCAGTTGATCTATGTCGCGCCGGGTGCCGAGCAGTCCCTGGACAGCAGCCTGCGCTTCTTCCTGTCGCGGCGTTCGGCCTATGTCTCGGGGCAGGTGGTGCGCCTGGAAAAACCGGTCGATGCCGCCCCCGCCATCAACTGGGACAAACCCTTCAGCGGCCGCCGCGCCCTGGTCACTGGGGCCTCCCGTGGCATCGGCCTGGCCATCGCCCAGGTGCTGGCCCGTGACGGCGCGCACGTGGTGTGCGTGGATGTGCCGCAAGCGCTGCCCTCCCTGGAGCAGGCGGCCAGCAGCGTCGGCGGCCAGGCCTGGGCGCTGGACATCACCGGCGCCGATGCGCAGCAGCAGTTGCAGGCCTATGTGGCCGAGCATGGCGCGTTTGATGTGGTGGTGCACAACGCCGGGATCACCCGCGACAAGACCATCGCCAAGATGACCGAAACCGCCTGGCGCAGTGTGCTGGCAGTCAACCTCGAAGCGCCGTTGCAGTTGAGTGAAGCCTTGTTGCAAGGGCAGGGGCTCAAGGCCGGTGGGCGGATTGTCTGCGTGTCGTCGATCTCCGGGATCGCCGGCAACCTGGGGCAAAGCAATTACGCCACCTCCAAGGCCGGGGTGATTGGCCTGGTGCAGGGCCTGGCGCCAGTGGCGGCGGCGCAGCAGGTCACGGTCAACGGCGTGGCGCCGGGGTTTATCGAGACCCAGATGACCGCGAAAATCCCGCTGATGATTCGCGAAGCGGGGCGGCGCATGAACTCCCTGTCCCAGGGCGGGCAACCCATCGACGTCGCCGAAACCATCGCCTGGCTGGCGCACCCGGCTTCGGGCGGGGTCAACGGCCAGGTGGTGCGCGTGTGCGGCCAAAGCCTGTTGGGAGCCTGAGCATGGACGACGTGACGCAGATTATCGACCCGCCACCGTCGCGCAATCGCCTGCTGCTGGACGGCCTGTTGGCGATGCGCAAACCCAGGCTGGAAGGCGCCCCCACGTTGCCCTGGGAGCGCCTGGTGCGCTCGGCGGTGGAGTTGAGCGCCCATGCTATTGCGGCTTATGGCCGGGCCTGTGGCTTTCGGCGCGAGCAAGGGGTGCCGCTGTCCTACCCCCATGTGCTGGCGTTCCCCTTGCACTTAATGTTGCTGACGCGCCCGAGCTTTCCGTACCCGGCCAGCGGCATGGTGCATCTGGCCAATCGCATTCGCCAACATCGACGCCTGCAGGAAGGTCAGGCCCTGCGCCTGGAAGTGTTTGCCGAGCGCTGGGTGGCCCATGCCAAGGGCCAGGCCTTGAGTATTGCCACCCACGCTTACAGCGCGGGCGAGTTGGTGTGGCAAAGCGAAAGCCTGTACCTGCGTCGCGATGTCGCCAACCCGGTGGGTGAGCCACGGGGCGACAGCCTGGCATTGCCCGAAGAGGGCGTGCGGCGCACTCAGCGTTGGGTGTTGCCAGCGGACCTGGGGCGGCGTTTTGCCAAGGTGTCGGGGGATTTCAACCCGATCCATACCTCGTTGATCGGCGCGCGGCTGTTCGGTTTTCGCCGGGCCATCGCCCATGGCATGTGGACCCTGGGCCGCGCCCTGGCCGCCCAGCAACCCCCAGGCGGGCTGGACGTGGCCGAGGCCCATTGCGATTTCAAGTTGCCGATCTTCCTGCCCGGCCAGGTCGCCCTGTGGAATGCCCCGGCAGACGGCCCGCGCCGTGCATTCGAGGTGCGCAATCCGGCCGGGGATAAACCCCATATGCGTGGCCTGTTTATCTGGACCTCGCGTTTTGATGAGAGTCGTTCATGAGTGACTACAGCTTCAGCCCCGCCCCGACGCGCCGCGTGGCGATTGTCGGCGGCAACCGCATTCCGTTTGCCCGCTCCAACACGGTGTACGCCCACGACAGCAACCAGGATTTGCTGGTGGCCGCGCTGCAAGGCCTGGTGGACCGCTACAACCTCCACGGCCTGCGCCTGGGCGAGTTTGCCGCCGGCGCGGTGATCAAACACTCGCGGGACTTCAACCTGGCCCGTGAGTCGCTGCTGTCCACCACCCTGTCCGCCGAGACCCCGGCCTACGACCTGCAGCAAGCGTGCGGCACCGGCTTGGAGGCGGCGTTGCTGGTGGCCAATAAAATCGCCCTCGGCCAGATTGATGTGGGGGTTGCCGGGGGGGCCGATACCACCTCCGACGCGCCCATCGGCATCAACGAATCCCTGCGCCGCACGCTGCTGGCGGCCAACCGCGCCAAGGGCAGCGGCAACAAGTTGCGCAGCCTGTTGCAGGTGCGCCCCTCGATGTTTTTCAAGCCGCTGCTGCCGCGTAATGGCGAGCCGCGTACCGGCTTGTCCATGGGCGAGCACTGCGAAGAAATGGCCAAGCGCTGGCAGATCAAGCGCCTGGCCCAGGACGAACTGACCCTGACCAGCCACCAGCGCCTCGACGCGGCCTATAAAAACGGCTTCTTCGACGACCTGATCAGCCCCTATCGCGGCCTGTCCCGCGACAACAACCTGCGCGCCGATGCCAGCCTGGAGAAGCTCGCCAGCCTGTCCCCGGCCTACGATCGGCAGAACGGCACCCTCACGGCCGGTAACTCCACGCCGCTGACCGATGGCGCCTCCGTGGTGCTGCTGGCCAGCGAGGAGTGGGCCGCCGCTCGTGGCCTGCCGGTGCTGGCCTACCTGCGTACCGGCGAGACCGCCGCGGTGAACTTCGTCGACGGCAGCGAAGGCTTGCTGATGGCCCCGGCCTACGCCGTGCCCCGCATGCTCGCACGCGAAAACCTGAGTTTTGCCGATTTCGATTTCTTCGAGATCCACGAAGCCTTCGCCGCCCAGGTGCTGTGCACCCTCAAGGCCTGGGAAGATGCCGATTACTGCCGTGAGCGCCTGGGGCTGGAGGCGCCACTGGGGGCCATCGACCGCGCCAGGATGAACGTCAATGGCGGCTCGCTCGGTTGCGGTCATCCCTTTGCCGCCACCGGTGGCCGCCAGTTGGCGGCGCTGGCCAAGGCCATTCACCTGCGCAGTGGCGGGCGCGGTTTGATTTCCATCTGTGCCGCCGGCGGCCTGGGCATTACCGCCATCGTTGAAAAGTAGCCGTACAACAACAATAAGGAGACTGCGATGAACGCTGTAAGCCTGGACCAAACCGAACGTATCTGGCTGAACGCTTATCTGCCTGGGGTGCCCAGCGACATCGACGCCGGCATCGAGGACTACCCGTCGTTGCGCGAGGTGTTTCTCGAACATTTGCACAAATACCGCGACCGCGTGGCCTACGTCAGCATCGGCACCGAAATGACCTACGCCACCTGGCAGGCCCAGGGCATCGCCTTTGCCGCCTGGCTGCAGGCCCAGGGCGTGCGCAAGGGCGATCGCGTGGCGTTGATGATGCCCAACTGCTTGCAGTATCCGATCTGCCTGTTGGGCACCATCCTTGCCGGAGCGGTGGTGGTCAACGTCAACCCGTTGTACACCTCCCACGAACTCAAGCACCTGCTCAAGGACAGCGGCGCCGAGACCGTGGTGATCTTCGAGAACTTCGCGCATACCCTGGAAAAAGTCGTGGCCGGCAGCATGGTCAAGCGCGTGGTCATTGCGGCCATCGGCGACCTGCTCGGCACCTTCAAGGGCGCGGCGATGAACTTCATCCTGCGCCGGGTGCAGAAGCAGGTGCCGGCCTACAACCTGCCGGGTGCGCTGCGTTTCAACCAGACGCTCAAGCAGGGCCGGGGCCTGACCCATACGCCGGTGCCGCTGGCGCGTGAAGAACTGGCGTTCCTGCAATACACCGGCGGCACCACCGGCGATGCCAAGGGCGTGATGCTCAGCCACCGCAACATCATCGCCAACCTGCTGCAGGCCAAGGCGTGGGTGGGTGATCAACTGGACCAGAACCAGCAGGAGACCAACGTCACGCTGCTGCCGCTCTATCACATCTTTTCCCTGACCGTGAATTGCCTGATGTTCATGTGCCTGGGCGGGCGCAATATCCTGATCGCCAACCCACGGGACGTGAAGCGGGTGCAGATGATCCTGCGCAAGGAGCGTTTCAACGGCATTGCCGGGGTCAATACGTTGTTCAACGGCTTGCTGGAGAACGCAGAGTTCCGTGCCCGGGACTTTTCCGACCTGCGCCTGGTCATCGCCGGCGGCATGGCCACGCACACCGCGGTGGCCAAGCGCTGGAAGGAAGTCACCGGGCTGCCGATCATCGAGGGTTACGGCCTGACGGAGTGCTCGCCGGTGGTGAGCATCAGCCCTATCGACATCTCGCGCATGCGCGAGATGGAATTTACCGGCAGCATCGGCGTGCCACTGCCATCGACCTGGGTGCGCTTTATCCGCGAGGACGGTGAACTCGCCGACATCGGTGAACCGGGTGAACTGCAGGTGCGCGGCCCGCAGGTGATGCAGGGCTACTGGCAGCGCCCCAAGGAAACCGCCGAAGTGCTGGATGCCGAGGGCTGGCTGTCCACCGGGGATATCGGGGTGATGAATGAACAGGGTTTCATCCGCCTGGTGGATCGCAAGAAGGACATGATCCTGGTGTCGGGTTTCAACGTGTACCCCAATGAAATCGAAGACGTGGTCGCGTTGCACCCGGGCGTTGCGGAAGTGGCGGCGATTGGCGTGGAGGATGGGGTGACCGGAGAGAAGGTGAAGATTGTCGTGGTGCGTCGCGACCCCAGCCTGACCCAGGAGCAGCTGTTGGCACATTGCCGGGAATACCTGACGGGGTACAAAGTGCCGAAGTTTGTCGAGTTTCGCGTCGAGGAATTGCCCAAGACTACGGTGGGCAAGGTCCTGCGCCGCGCATTGCGCTGACTTGATGCGGTCTAATGGGGGAGCGGGCTTGCCCGCGATGACGGAGTGCTAGTCAGTACAATTGCTGACTGACAGTCTGCCATTGCGGCATGATTAGCTACACAACTCTCTTTTCGGTATGTGTACATATCCGTTGCTGCGGTAACGGCCACTTAGGGTTCCGCCCTTACGGCGGCTCACTTTGGAAGAGCGCCAAAGTAAGCAAAGCGCTCTTGCCCCACCACTCGGTGCCTCGCCTAGGCTCGGCATGCCCGCAGTCAGGCATTGCTCCGTGGGCCCGCCGCGATCGGCCATCCATGGCCGTGTCGCGGCTACCCCGGCATCCATGCCGGGGTGCCCACTGCGCAATACCTGCCTGCGGCCATCGTGGTTTAACGGGGCGCCTGAGATCAAGATCAAAAGCCAGATCAAAAGCAGAGCAACAGCAA
>NZ_JAAQWS010000038.1:0-22670 GCF_012985645.1 Pseudomonas sp. WS 5410
GGGTAGCCGCGACACGGCCAGGGATGGCCGATCGCGGCGGGCCCACGGAGCAATGCCTGACTGCGGGCATGCCGAGCCTAGGCGAGGCACCGAGTGGTGGGGCAAGAGCCCTTTTGGTTACTTTTGGCTGGGCCGGCACTCCGGGCTCTTTTCCAAAAGTGACCCGCCGTAAGGGCGGAACCAATAGCCGCCGTGACCGCAGCAACGGATATGTACACAACCCCGCCATCACCGACAAGCCAGCTCCCACAAAGCCCCGTAGCTTCGCGCTCTGGCTTTGCTGTTGATCTTGGGCGCCCCATTACCATTTACAGGTAAACTCCCCTCCTTTCCCTATTCCCCACGGAGTTCGCCTTGCGTCTGTTTCACACCTCCGACTGGCACCTGGGCCAAAACCTCCACGGCCAGGAACGCGACTTCGAGCACGCCTGTTTTCTCGAGTGGCTGCTGGGCCAGATCAAGCTGCACTGCCCCGATGTGCTGTTGATTGCCGGCGATATCTTCGACACGGTCAACCCGCCGCTCAAGGCCCAGGAGCGTCTGTATGACTTCATCATCAACGCCCATGAACAAAACCCCGACCTGACGATTGTGATGATCGCCGGCAACCACGACTCCGGCTCGCGCATTGAGCTGCCGGCGCCGTTGATGCGGCGCTTGCGCACCCATGCCCTGGGCCGGGTGCTGTGGCTGGATGACGGGCAACTGGATGTGGAGCGCTTGCTGATTGCTCTACCGGACAAAACCGGGGCTGTGGCCGGCTGGTGCCTGGCGCTGCCGTTCCTGCGCCCGGCCGAGGTCACTGGCGCACTGCTGGGCGACGATTACCTCAAGGGTATCGGCCAGGTGCATGAGCGCCTGATCGCGGCGGCCAACGCCAAGCGCCAGCCGGGCCAGGCGCTGGTTGCCATCAGCCACGCACATATGGCCGGCGGCTCGGTGTCGGAAGACTCCGAGCGCAGCCTGATCATCGGCAACGCCGAAGCGCTGCCGGCCAGTCTGTTCGATGCCAGTGTCAGCTATGTCGCCCTCGGCCATTTGCACAAGCCGCAGCGGGTCAATGGTGAGGAGCGCATCCGTTATTGCGGCTCGCCGATCCCGCTGTCGTTCTCCGAAATCGGCTATCAACACCAGATTCTCGACGTGCAACTGGACGGCGACACCCTGGTCAGCGTCGAATCGCGCCTGATCCCCCGCGCCGTGCATCTGCAACGCCTGGAAGCCGCACCCCTGGCCGAGATCCTCAAGCAACTGGCGGAGCTGCCCGATGTCGACCTGCTGGCCGAAACCCAGCGCCAGCCGTGGCTGGAGGTGCGGGTGCGCCTCGACGAACCCCAGCCCGACCTGCGCCAGCAAGTGGAAAACGCCCTGCTGGGCAAGGCCGTGCGCCTGGTGCGCATCGCCGCCGAGTACGCCGGCAGCGGCGCACGCCAGGACCATGGCCAAGAGCAGTTGATCGAACTCGACCAGCTCACGCCCCAGGAATTGTTCAGCCGTGCCTGGCAGGAAAGCTACGGCAATGACGTGGACGAACAGACCCTCAAGGATTTCGCCGTGCTGCTCCAGGAAGTACAACAGGAGGAGCAACTGCCATGAAGATCCTCGCCATCCGCCTGAAAAACCTTGCGTCCCTGGCCGGGCCATTCGAGATCGACTTTACCGCCGAGCCCCTGGCCAGTGCCGGCCTGTTTGCGATCACCGGGCCCACCGGCGCCGGCAAAAGTACCTTGCTTGACGCCCTGTGCCTGGCGCTGTTTGGCGCCGTGCCACGCCTGGGCGATACCGGCCAGGCGAAAATGCCCGATGCCGATACCGATATCTCCATCGGCGACCCGCGCACCCTGATCCGCCGCGGTACCGGCGGCGGGTATGCCGAGGTGGACTTTATCGGCGTCAGCGGCCGGCGCTACCGCGCGCGCTGGGAAGCCAACCGTGCCCGCGACAAGGCCAGCGGCAAGCTGCAGAACAGCCGGCAAAGCCTGATCGACCTGGACAGCGAGCAACTGCTGGCCAGCCAGAAAACCGAATACAAGACCCAGCTGGAACTGGCCCTGGGCCTGAACTTCGAACAGTTCACCCGCGCCGTGCTGCTGGCGCAAAGTGAGTTCAGCGCCTTTCTCAAGGCCAACGACAACGAGCGCAGCGAACTGCTGGAAAAGCTCACCGACACCGCGCTCTACACCCAGTTGGGCCAGCGTGCGTTCGTCAAGGCACGGGAGGCCAAGGAAGCCCACAAGCTGCTGCAAGACCAGGCGACCGGCGTCACGCCGTTGCCGGCCGAGGCCCGCGCCGAGCTGGATCAACAGTTGAGCGCAGCCCAGCACCAGCTCAAGACCCAGCAGGCCCAGCTCAAGCAACTGGAACTGCAGCACACCTGGCTCAAGGAACTGCGCGAGTGGCAAGAGCGCCAGCACAGTGCAGCCGAACAGTTGCAGCAAGCCCAACAGCAATGGGACAGCCAAGGCCAGCAGCGCCAGGACCTGAACTACTTGGAGCAACTGGCACCGCAGCGTCATCATTTCGCGCGGCACAGCGAATTGACCGGCCAACTGGAACCCCTGGCCGCGCAGATCCGCCAGCACCTTGAACAACAAAGCGCCCTGCACACGCGCCAGGAGCAGCTGCAACAGCAGCAAGCCAGCGCACACAGCGCCTTGGCCGCAGCCCTGCAACAACAGACCGACGCGGTGCCGCTGCTGCGCCAGGCCTTCGAAGAACAAAGCAGCCTCGCCCGCCTGACCCGCGAGCTAGCCCAAAGCAACGAACAGCTGCAACTGGGGCAAACCGCCTGCACCGAGGGCCAGGCCGCGCTCGATGCCTTGCACGCCCAGCAACAGCAGGTCACCAGCCGCCTGCAACAACTGGCGGCACAGCTTGAGCGCAGCGCCGGGCTGGCGCCCTTGAGCGACGCCTGGAACGCCTACCGTGACCGCCTGCAACAGCTGATGCTGATCGGCAATCGCCTGAACAAGGGCCAGGCCGAACTGCCGCAACTGGAAGAACGCGCCAACCGCGTCAGCGAGCAATGGACTCGGCAGCGCGCGGCCCTGGACCTGCTGTATCAGGAAGCCGGCGCCGAACCCCATGCCGTGGCCGAGCAGATCCAGTTGCTCGACAGCCTGCTCAAGGACAATCGCAAGCAGCAACGGGCCTTCGAAGACCTGACGCGGCTCTGGGACAGCCAGCAGCAGCTGGACCAGCAACAACAGGAGTTGGCCCTCAAGCAGGCCACCGCCCAGCAACAGCGCGAGCAGTTGAACCAGACCGGCCTGCAAGCCAAGGCCGAGCTGACAGTGGCCGAGCAGACCCTGAGCGTGACCAAGCAGTTATTGGAGCGTCAGCGGCTGGCACGCAGTGCCAGTGTCGAGGAGTTGCGCGGGCAATTGCAGGATGATCAGCCCTGCCCGGTGTGCGGCAGCGTCGAGCATCCTTACCATCAGCCCGAAGCCTTGTTGCACAGCCTCACGCGCCACGATGAAAACGAAGAGGCCACTGCACAGCTCGCCGTCGAGACCCTCAAGGAAAAGCTCACCGACCTGCGCGGCGAAGTTGGCGGCTTGATCGCCCAGCAGAAGGAGTTCCTGCAACAGCAGGAGCAGTTGGCGAGCCAGCGCCAGGCCCTGGCGCCGAGCCTCGAGGCCCATCCGTTGAGCGCCACCCTGTTCAACCAGGACAGCGACAAACGCAGCGCCTGGCTGGCGCAGCAACTGGGCCAGCTCAGCCAGAGCATCACCCAGGACGAACAGCGCCAGGGCGCCCTGCTCAACCTGCAACAAAATGCCGGGCGCCTGCAGCAACAGTTGCAAGCCGCCCAGGATGCCAGCCAACAGGCCCGCCAGCAGTTGATCGACCAGCAACGGGAGCTGGCCAGCGACCGCGAGCGCCTGGACGAAGAGCTCAATGCTTTCGCCAGCCTGCTACCGGCCGAGACCCTCGAAGGCCTGCGCACGGAGCCCGCGGCCACGTTCATGCTGTTGGACCAACAGATCAGCCAGCGCCTGGAGCAGCTCGGCTACCAGAAGGATGAACTGGCCGAGCAGCAACAGCGCCAGCAAACCCTCGAAAAAGAACAGGACCGCCAGCAACATCGCCAACAACAGCTGGCCGTGTTGCAGCAACAATTGGCTGAGCTGAGCGCCCAACAGCAGGCCGCCCAGGCACAACTCAGCGCCCTGGTGGGTGAGCACAGCAGTGCCGAGCACTGGCAGCAGCACCTTGAGCAGGCGGTGGAACAGGCACGCCAGAGCGAAACCCAGGCCAATCAGCAGTTGCAGGACACCCGCAGCGAACTGATCCAATTGGCCGCCGACCTCAAGGCCCGCCAGGAGCGCCAGCAAGCCCTGGACAGCGAACTCCAGGCGTTGCACTGCCGTATCAGCGAGTGGCGCGCCCAGCATCCGCAGCTCGACGACGCCGGCCTGGCGCACCTGCTGGCGTTCGACGAGGCGGCTGTCAGCGCGCTGCGCCAGCAGGTGCAGCACAGCGAAAAAGCCATCGAACAGGCCAAAGTCCTGCTACAAGAGCGCGAGCAACGCCTCAAGGACCACCAGGCCCTGCACAACGGCAACCTCGACGCCGAACAGCTGGACGCGGCCCTGGCCGACCTTAATCAGCAATTGCACAACGCCGAGAAACACTGCGCCGAACTGCGCGCCCAACAAGCCGAAGACCAGCGACGCCAGGACGCCAACCAGAGCCTGGCACTCACCACCGCCAAGGCCTATGAAGAGTGGCAGCGCTGGGCGCGGCTGGATGCGCTGATCGGCTCGGCCACCGGCGACAAGTTCCGCAAGTTCGCCCAGGCCTACAACCTCGACCTGCTGGTGCACCACGCCAACGTGCAACTGCGCCAACTGGTGCGCCGTTATCGCCTCAAGCGCGGCGGCAGCATGCTCGGCCTGCTGGTGCTGGACACGGAAATGGGCGATGAACTGCGCTCGGTACACTCGCTGTCCGGCGGCGAGACGTTCCTGGTCTCCCTGGCGCTGGCCCTGGGGCTGGCGTCGATGGCCTCCAGCACCTTGAAGATCGAGTCGTTGTTTATCGACGAAGGCTTCGGCAGCCTGGACCCCGAATCCCTGCAATTGGCGATGGATGCCCTCGACGGCCTGCAGGCCCAGGGGCGCAAGGTGGCGGTGATTTCCCATGTGCAGGAAATGCACGAGCGGATACCGGTGCAGATCCAGGTCAAGCGCCAGGGCAATGGCCTGAGCACCCTGGAGGTCAAGTGAGCGAGACGCTGCTGTTTTCGTTCCGCCGTTGCCCCTACGCCATGCGCGCGCGAATGGCCCTGCGGTATTCAGGGGTGGCGCTGCGAATTGTCGAGGTCAGCCTCAAGGCCAAGCCGGCCGAGATGTTGGCGCTGTCACCCAAGGGCACGGTGCCGGTGTTGTGTGTGGGTGGCCAGGTGATCGACGAGAGCCTGGCGATCATGCACTGGGCGTTGGCGCAGAACGACCCCGAGGACTGGCTGCTCGAGGCTGATCCGGCGGCGCAGGGGCTGATGGCGCAATTGATTGGCGAGAATGACCAGGCCTTCAAGGTGCATTTGAATCGCTACAAATACGCCGAGCGCTACCCGGAGCAGCCGATGGAACACTATCGCGCCGAAGGCGAGGTGTTTTTGCGCCAGCTGGAGGGATTGCTGACGCAACGTGATTACCTGCTGGCCGATCACCTGAGCCTGGCGGACGTGGCGCTGATGCCGTTCATACGCCAGTTTGCCCATGTGGATCGGGAGTGGTTTGCAACAACGCCGTATCCGCGTTTGCAGCAGTGGCTGCAGCGTTTTTTGGCGGCGCCGTTGTTTACCGCAGTGATGGCAAAAACCTGAAGCCGAGTGCTGCTCACTGCGGGGTCTTGTGATCCAGGGCGGCGTAGAAGTTGGCGCTCTGTTGCAGGTATTTTTGGGTGTAGGCGCTGGTGCTGGATTTTTTGCTGCTGATCTCCACGCTGGCGCTGGCTGGCAAGGCGACGGTGGCGGAAACAGCGGAAGCGGCAATGATCGAGAAGAGATTGAAGTTCATGGCGGTAACCCTTGTGTTCGGTTGGCTGGATGGCTTGTGAAGGCCTTGGAGCAAACTTACGCCTGGGTTCCGGCTCGCTGAAATGCTTTGAAACAGTAGCCGTTATCACTGGGATTAATACAAGGAGTCAGGCCCCGTACGCCGGGGCCTGTGGCTTATTGACGCACCAGAAACTTGAGATCGCTGGGAGCATCAATCGGCAGTTTTTGTACCGTTTTGCCCAGTTGGCCGGTCTGGCTATCGCGCTCGATCACCACGATCTGGTTGCTCTTCTGGTTGGCAATCAGCAGGAACCTACCGCTCGGATCCAGGCTGAACTCACGGGGATGATCGCCGTCCACGGCGCGGCGCTGGATCTCTTTCAGCTGTGCGTTGGCCGGATCAATGGCGAACACCACGATCTGATTGGCGGTGCCACGGTTACTGACGTAGAGGAACCTGCCGTCGCTGGAGGCGTGCAATGCCGCGCCGGCCTTGTCCGACAGCGGTTGCCCGGCGGCAAAGTCCACCCGTTGGCGTTCGCTCAGCTTGCCGTCCTGGTAGTCGTACACCGCGACCTGCGCGCTCATCTCGGTGGTCAGCCAGGCATGCTTGCCATCGGCACTGAACAGCAGGTGACGCGGGCCACTGCCCGGCGGCAACTGCACGGAATCCGGATCGGCGGGGGTCAGCGGCCGCTCAGGGTTGGCCTTGGGGTCGTAGCGGTAGGCAAAAATCCGGTCCGCCCCCAGGTCCTGTACAAACACGTACTTGCCATCCGGCGACGACACCACCGAATGCACATGGTTGGACGCCTGGCGCTCGGGGTTGACGCCGCTGGCCGGGTGCCCGCTCAGTTGCACCGGTGGCGCCAGCCTGCCCTCGGCATCGACCGGCAGGGCCGCCAGGCTGCCGCCCGGATCTTGCAGCACCGAGTAGTTGGCAACAAACAGGTAACGCCCATCGGCGGCCAGGCTTGAGTGGGTGGGCTCGTTGCCCAGGCTCTGCACCTGGTTGATCAGGGTCAGTTGGTGGTTGGCCGGGTCAATGCGATAGCTGCTGACACGCCCGACTTCGTCCTGCTGGCCCGGGCCGTTTTCATTGACCACGAACAGGCGTTTCTGGTCCGGGGACAAGGTCAGCCAGGACGGGTTCTGCGCCTTGGCCGCCAGCACCGGCGGGCCGCTGAACTGGCCGGTACGGCTGTCGAACTGCAGGCGATAGATGCCTTCGCTGGTGCCGGCGGTGTAGCTGCCCACCAGCAGATCAAAGGTATCGGCCGTAGCGGCCTGGACCGACATCGCACCGACACTGCCGGCCATCAGCAGGGGCCAGAATTTACGCATCAGCATGTTCGTCGTCCTCGTCCTCGTTGCTGCCGGTGATGGCGCTCAGGCACACCAGGCGGTGCTCGCCCGAGTCACCGGTGAGCGTCCAGCTTTGCAAGGCTTCATCAAACGTCGCGGCCTGCACCTGGGCGATGCTGAACGTCCAACGTTTCTCGGCCCGACCGTCCATGCTCTTGATCAGCAACTGCCGGTCATCGAAGGTGAAATCAAAAGCATGCAGGCCATCGATTTCGAGCATGTCGCTGGTGTGGAGTGCAGTAGGCAGAGTGGCAGCAGTCATCAGGATCATTCATCAGTGGAAAAACGTTGATGATAGGCCAAACCGTGTTCGCCGTCGTGTCGCGATAACCGGCTACCACACTGCGGCCCCAGCGGCTTGCCATTCTGCGGAGGAACCCCATCGCGCAGAACGGAATCTTTTATGCCGGACACTTTACCCGCCCCACCCCCTGGCCCATCGCTGTTCACTCACCGCAGCAACACCCCGGCCCTGGCCGTCGCCCGCCAATTCGCCGATCGCCCGGGCTTGCGCCAGGTGCTTGAGCAACACCTGCAGGAACGCCTGCTGGAACACTTCCCGGTGCTGCGCCTGGATGTGTCTACGGTCAGGCTGGCCACCCCCAACCAACGGCGCGGCTGGGATCTCAAGCGCCTGATCGACGTCGTCCTCGATCACCTGGGCAAGGGCACGGCCCTGAACCTGACCCTGGTCATCGACGAACGTCGCTGCTTCCTGTCCCAACGACCGCCGTCGCGCCTGACCTATGAGGCCAATGGCCCCCGCGAGCCGGATATGACCGTCATTGAACGGGTGATTCTGGACCTCGCCTTTACCCTGCCTATCGCTTTGCAACACGCCCTGACGAGCTACTGGAACCTCGACGCAGATACCGGCGTCAGCCGCTGGCAATGGCTTGGCGACCTGCTGTGCGACACCCTGAAAAACACCGCAAGCCTGCTGCCGAGCGGCCCCGCCCGGAACATGCTCGATAGCGTGACCGGCGAGCCCGATCGCCGCGAGCGCCAGGCCGCGCCCGCAGGTTTCGTGCATGCCTACTGCCTGCAAGCCTGCGTGAGCAACCAGGACCGCGAAGCGCGCCTGCTAAGCACCGACCTGCTGTTGGTGCAGGGCACCCAGATCCTGCTGTGCCAGGCGTCGGGCAATGTCGAGCCCTTTGCCTCAATCGAGGCCTTCACCCACACCTGGGGCCAGCGCCTGGCCAGCCGCTTGCAAGCGGACACGCTGGTGGTCAAGCGTTACGAGCCCGATGGCAATCTCTTCGATACCCAGGCCGCCTTACTGCTCAACCAGCAACTGGACGACCTTCAAGCCATCCGTTTGCCGGCTACCGAAGGGCTACGCGCCCTGGAGCAGCAGGTCGCCGACGCCAGCGACCCTGTGCCCTTGTTTATCGCCGCCCCCGCGCCGGACCCGACGCTGCAGCCTGTCCTGCAGGCGGCGCTGCCCCCCTGGCTGCTGGCAGCCGATGCCGAGCAGCGCTTTGCCTATCGCCAAGGGCTGTTGGACCAGGCGCGCCTGCAACGGCAAACCGGCGGGGCGTCCTTTCTGAGCGGCGTCGAAAACCTGCAAGCCTTCACCACCCGCACCCTGCGCGAGCAGATGCGCCGCGACCACCCCGAGTCCAGCGTGGAGCCGGACAACCTGGCGCTGACCTTCCATGTCCCGGTGGGAGACCTGCGCAGCGGCTATCTGGCGCAGCAGACCATGAGCCTGAGCGAACTGGCGATCAACAACCTCGCCGCCGCGCCCCAGGGTCGCCTGACCCTGCGCGACACCTCGGGGGCGGACGTTCCGCAGTGGCTGACCGAAGACTACGTCTTGGGGGAAAAGGGCCTGCTCCATAGCACCCCAGGGCTGATCCGCCAGGTGGACATCGGCCGGCACTACCCGCAGACAATCCGCGAACAGCTGTTGGGGGACACCGCCCAAGCCCGTCGGCGTGAAGCGCTGTTCGGCCAGGAGCTGGCGGTACAGTTGCCGCGCCAAGCCCTGGAGTTGGCGATTCGCGGGCAACAGGGGTTTACCTTCCTGGGTTATCGCTACGTCAAGGCGGTACTGCACAGCAACCTGTCGGGGCGGGTGGTGAATGCCCAGGACATCGTGATCCGCCCTCTGGCCTTCGCCCATAAGCCCGGTGCCGTGCCGGATATCGTCAGCAACATGTTTATCATCGAACCGCGCGCTAGTGACGCCGGGCCGCCGATTCTCTACCGCCCGTTGTACCAGGACGCGCTGCAGCAATTCAGCAGCCGTGCGGCCCTGTTCGACGCCATCGCACAACCCGGCGCGCTACAAGACAGCGTATTGTCCTGGATGACGGACAAGGCCCGGCCGATCTACAGCCATAATGGCTTTCACAGCCCACATATCCTGCGCTTCGGCCAGGGTGACGACAGCGTGCAATGGCCTGCCCCACCGCCCGCCCAGTTGGCGCAGGACTGCCATGGCGGCGAAATCCCCGGCTCCCTGGCGCAGGCACTGGCCACGGGCAACCTGACCCAATACCTGTACGGCAGCAATGCCCGGGCACTGGTGGACCTGGCAGACCGGGACTCGGTGTCCAATGCCGAAAGCCGCTGGAAAGTGCTGCTGGAAGGTGGCTGGCTGCTATTTAACGCTCTGCTGCTGCCGCTGCTGCGCGGGCCGGCAATGGCGGCGGGCTGGATGGCACAACTGGCGGTCAGCCTGCGCCACGATATTCTCGCCCTGCAAGGCAATGACGCCGCTGCGCGGGAACTGGCCTGGGTCGATGTGCTGCTCAACATCGGCCTGATTCTGTTGCACGTGGCCTCCCGGCCCACCCCTACCCTTGAGCAGGCGGCGCACACCACCGAGCCGGCCTTGGCGCTGACCCTCGCGGCACTGCGCCGCCCGGCGACGACGGCCCACCCGCCGACAGTGATCGAACAAGGCACGGTGGGCCTGCCCGCCGAGCCACCGGCCGGCGACCAGACCCTGGTGGACTTTATCCACTCCAACGCGCGGGACAGCAGTCGCCAGCGCCTGCTGGAGGCCCTGCACGAACTGCATGTACCCTGGCCGGTGCCGCCGCCCTTACCGGTGAGCATCGGTGCCTTCAAGGGCCTGTACCGCATTGATCAGCAGTGGCATGCCTCGGTGGCCGGCCTGCTGTTTCGCGTGAATGTCCTGCCGGACCTGGGCCAAGTGTTCCTGGTTCATCCGCACAAACCGCAGCACCCCGGCTTCCAGCTGACACGCAATGCCCAGGGTCGCTGGAGCCTGGACCTGGGCCTGAAACTGCGCGGTGGCGGGCCGAAGAACCGGCTCAAGGCCAAGCTGGCGCAAATCGATCAGCAACGCAGCCAGGTGTCGGAGGAAATTAATCGCATCGGTGATCAGATCAGCGTCCTGATCAAGCGCCTGCAACCGATCGACCAGGTGCTGGATGCCGCCCGCTTGAAGTTCGAGCAAGCGCATAACGCCTTGGGCAAAACGCGCCTAAGCTTGCGCAGCAAACCGGACGACCCGGCGCTGATAGCCGAGCACCGCGACAAAGTCGCCCAACGCTCCCGGACCAGGACCGCCTTCCAGCTTTTTCAGGAGCGCTTCGATCAGGCCGCCGCCGAATTGCTGCAACAGCGGCGCGAGCTGATCACGGCCTATGGCCAAATGAAAGAAGTGGACAGTCGCTTCGACTACGAAGGGCAGTGCATCGAGCAATATCAGTCGATTCTGGCCACCGATGAAATCCGCGTCAGCCAGTTGTCATCCCTCTACCTGGCAACATTCATTTCCGAACAGGGCGAGTCGCTGATCGAACTGCAAGACGCAGCCCACGATGTCGGGGCGATGCGCTATGTCAAGGATCTGCTGGAGACCAACTTTGCGGTTTCCGAGCGCCACGCCCAGGCGATGACTGCCATTGAGAACACCCTGGAGGAAATGGCCGCACGCTTGAAGACCGGCCCCGCGCAACGCCTCAAGTACCTCAATGGTCACCCCAAGCGCCGGTTCTACAACCGCCTCAACGCTACCCTCGAATCCCTGGATGTGCTGACCGAGTTGAGCATCGACCAGACGATCCCGGCCACCACGCCCCAGGAACACTACTTCCTGGCGCGCCATGACCACCTGCAATCCTCGCTGTCGCCTCTGGAAGACTCACACCTGGAGCTACTGACCACCGAAGGCTTCACCCCAGCCGAGCGCAAGGCCGTGCTGAGCAACCTGATCAAGCATTACCGCCGCCGACTGCAGATTTACCAGAGCCTGCTGGAACTGGACTCACCTCTGGCACACCCACGGTATATGCCGCTGCTGATCGAGCGCCTGCACACCGCCCGTGACAGCGCCGAGACGGATCTGGCGGCCCTGTTGCGCGAGGATGAATTCCTGCCGCCACAACCGACGCCGTTTAAACCGGTACGCACGACGTCGCGAACCAAACGCGTATTCAAATCACGGGACAAGGGAGCCCTGGTCGGCGAGTTGGAACCCGCGCAAAGCGACATCCCCTTCCCCACCATCGTGACCCGTAACCCGATTACCCAGCAGGTCAGCGGGCGCTTTATGGAGCATCCCAATGAGGGCTGGGTAGAGATTGTCGACGCCCAGCCCAACGCGCCGGTCGAGCCATCACCGGCGCCGTCCCTGGCGACCTTGCGCACCCAGGCACAACGGCTGCTGGAAGAGGTGCCCGGTATCGAGCGCTCTATCGAATTCCAGAAAAAGAAGCTCAGCGACCCGACACGCCGCGATGAACTCAACCCGCAAGACTGGCGCGACATGCTCGCGCACCAGGCCGAGCGCCTCGAAACGGTCGCGACCGAGTTGGCCAACCACCATGGGGACAAGCCGGACATGCCGCAGACCGTGGAACGCTTGCGCCAGCGCGCCAGCGACTTGCGCAGCCAAGGCACGCAGCAGTGCATCGAGGGCTACAAGGCCCAGCGCCCGCGCCAGGAACACATCGAGTTCCTGCGTAGCCACGGCGCGATTGATATCGGCCTGGTCCACGGCGCCCAACGTACCGCGTCCAGGGACTACGTGTCGGAGTTCGCCGTGCGCGAGAAAAACAGCCTCACGGTGCTGTGGTACGCCCACTTCCACTACAGCCAGGCCGACAGTTTGCCCAGTGCCTACACCGCCGCCCATCTGAAGCGCCCCGAACAGCGCTTTGTGACCCTGCGGGACTTGATCGCCCAGGCCGGTGCAGACAGCCAGGCCATCGTGCGAGACCTGTACCACCCGATCACCGCGCCGTTTGACCAACGCCTGTTCCTCAGCCTGTTGCCCGCCTAGAACCCCGCCATGAAGGCATCTACTGCCAATAAAAAGGATGTTTATGCAAAACCTCACCCCCTCCTCCATCGCCCATGCCGTGAGCGCTCGATTTGCTGATCGCCCCGCGCTGGAAACGGTGATCCGCCAACAACTCGCCGCGGCCATCGGCGCCCAGTACCCAACGCTGACGATAGACCTGAGTCGCACGCGCCTGGCCCGGCCGCAACGCCGCAGCTGGCTGTTACAGCCATTTATGCCAGTGGTACAGGATGCGCTGGCCAGTGGCATAGCGCTGGATTTCAGCGATGTGAACAACGTGCCCTGGTACCTCTCCGACGAGCCGCCAAAACGTCTGAAACTGCCCGGTTTGACCGGGGAACAACTCAATATGCAAGTCATCGCACGCCTGGTTGGCGAACTGCCCCAGACCCTGCCCATCGCCCTGCAAAATGCCTTGGCCGAGTATTGGGACGCCGGGCATTGGCGCTGGCTTGCGCACGTGCTGATGGACACCTTGCGCGTATCCGCCCTTCGCCACACAGGCCTGGATGCCCAGGCGCAGGAGGCGATCGACCAACTGGTGGCCATCCCCGACCGTGAAGCGCGAATCGCCCGCCATGGCCAGGGTGTGGTGTTCGCCTATGGCCTGGAAGTCACCCTCAAGAGCGGGGAACAGAGCAGCCACCTGCTGAGTCCGGAACTGGTGCTGGTCCGCGCCGTGAACGGCAAGATGCCGGTGCTGCTGTGCAGCCCCGGCGGCGGCATTGAAGTGTTCGCCTCCATGGATGGGTTGGTCCAGGCCTACGGCCAGCGCCTGGGCAGCCAATATCAGGTCGACGATATCCTCATCCAGCGCTACGAGCCCGACGGCGATATCTTCGAACACCAGGCGGCGATGATCCTCAATCGCCAGTTGGCAGACCTGGGCAACCTGCGCCTGCCCACGGCCCAGCCCTTCAGCGCCTGGCAGGCGCTGTATGCTGAACTCACCGATCCCGGCCGGTTTTTCCGCGACTCGCCGGCCGCCCCACCCCAGGCCCTGGACACCCTGCGCCAACACCTGCCGAGCTGGCTGCAACAGGCCAGCGCCGACGACCGCGCGACTTACCGGCGTTATGCCCTGGCGCTGGCCAGCGCCAAACAGCGCGGCGGCGGGCGCCACTTCCTCAGTGATCTGGACGATATCCGCACCTACACCGTCAAGACCCTGCTGCAAACGCTGCAACACGACGCCGTGAACTTCGATTCCCTGATGCCGACGCCGCCGTCTGTCGCCGCGCTGCACCCCGACGACCTGCAACTGACCTTCGCCGTCACCGCTGGCTATCCGGGCACCGTCGGAATTATCCGCCACGAGCGCATGAGCCTCACGGACATGGCCATCGACAACCTGGCCAGCCGCCCCAGCGGCACCGTGACCCTGACCCATCGCCACGGCCTGGCGCTGCCGTCGTGGCTGACCGCCGACTATTTGATGGGCGCCGGTGGCCTCATTGAAAAGGTCGATATCGGCCAGCACTACCCCCGCCTGCTGGAGCAGCATCTGCTGGGCGACAGTCCCGAGGCGCAGCAGCGTGAAGCGTTGTTTGCCGATCAGCAAGCCGCGCAACTGCCGTTGCTGGCGCTGGAGTTGTGCCTCAAACAACAGGCCGGCGTAAGCCGCCAGGGCACGCGCCTGGTGGCCGCGCTGATGCAGGGCAATGTTGCCGAGCAGCAGGTTGATAACCGCCAGGTGGTGATCCGTCATTTGGCGTTGGTGCGGGCCCCTGGCGCCTCTCCCGACAGCGTCAGCAACATGTACTTGATCGAAACGCGGGACGCCGAGGTCGGCCCTCATCTGCTGTACCGCCCGTTGTATGCCCAAGCGCTTCTGGAATTCGCCAGCCGCGAGGCGCTGTTCGAGGCCATCGCCCAGCCCGGCGAGCTACAGGACAGTGTGCTGACCTGGCTGAGCGACAGCGCCCGGCCGATCTATGCCCACGGTGGCTTGCGCGAACCACATTACCTGCGCTTCGGCCAGGGCGATGAATTTGCCCCCCTGAATAAGCCGGTGCCGGCGCGCCTGTCCAGCGATGGCATCAACGATGAATTACAACAATGCCTGGTGACCGGGCGCCTGATGAGCTACCTGTTCAGCGACCACGCCCGTGGCTTGGTGCAACAGGCCAACCGCGAGTCGGTGTCCAACAGCGAGAGCCGCTGGCGGGTACTGCTGGAAGGCAGCAGCCTGTTGTTCGGCAACCTGCTGCTGCCGTTGCTGCGTGGTCGGGCGATGCTCACCGGCTGGTTGATGGCCCTGATGGCCAGCCTGGACCAGGACATACCGGCACTGGATGCGCCCGACCGCCAGACCCGGGAACTGGCTGCCGTCGATCTGCTGCTCAACCTCGGCCTGCTGCTGTTCGAGGCGACGCCCGAGGTGACCGCGTCTTACCCGCCCCTGGCTGCCGGGCTCAAGGCGCGTGCACTGCCTTCGGCCCTCGCGCCGCGTATTGCCGAACAATGGCCGGTGCCCGCGGCACCGACGGTTCGCGAGGGAGCCGTGGCCCTGCCAGGTGTGTTGCCGGATACCCGCCGCAATGTGCTGGACTTCAGCTTTGCCCAGACCCGTCAACGCCTGACGCCAGCCCAGCGCGTGCGGCTGAGCAGCTTCAAGGCCATCCGGCCGACGCCCCTGCCCCGCCCCGTGCTGAATGGGCCACGCAGGGGGCTGTATCTGGTTGAAAACATTTGGCACGCCGAGGCGAACGGCGAGTGGTTGCAAGTGAGCCTGGAGCCGGAGGGCGACATCAGGGTCGTCGCCCCTGGCGACCCCAACCGCAGCGGCCCTTACCTGCGCAGCGATGCCAACGGCGTGTGGTCGGTAGACACCCGCCTGCGCCTGCGCGGTGGCATGCCCCCCAGGCGAATCGCCGCCGAACGCCAGCGACGGGCTGAACGGGTCAGCCAACTGAAGCGTTCTTACGAACTGTTCATCCAGGGTCAGGTGGCCCGGCAAAACCGGATCGAGATTATCCTGGGGGTGATGACCAGGACCGCCGAAGACCCACGCTTCAGCGAAGCGCAACAGGCTGACAGTCGCCAGCGCTTCGATACGGCCCTGCAGGAACAGACATTGGAATACCAGCAGCAGTTGGACAGCCTGAAAGAACGCAGCGAGCTGGGGATTGCCTTGCCACCCGAATCGGTGGCGAGCTTGCTGGAAAACATCGTCAACAATACGCGCAAGCATGTGGTGGTGGCCGAGAAAGATCGCGGTGCGCTGTACCGCAACAACAGTCACTTCACGTCCCGAAGCACACGCCTGGCCGAGGCTGTGCTCAGTGACTTTGCGGCTTACCAGCGGTTCATCCGCGAAATGATTGCCATCAATGAGCGTTCGATCCACTGGCTGGAGCTGCGCGACCGCTACCTGGACCAACTGTTCAACCTGGGCACCGCCGGCAGCGAATACTACAACCGTCTGACCTGGGACCGTCCGCAGGAAATCAGCGCCCTGGCCGTCAAGGATTTGCTGATGCGCAACTACGAACTGATGACCCACAAGTACCCGGATCATCCACTGGTCGATGTACTGATCGACATCCTTGAGCCCCTGCAGGAACACTTGCGTACCCACAGTGAGCTAAACGACCTGGAACTGACGGCCGAGGACCGCGTCAGCGTGCTGGAAAGCCTGGTGGAACACTATGGCCGGGGCCTGGATTCGTTGCAGGGGCTGGGTATCGTCAATGCCGATGAGCTGGACAGCGAATATTTTGCCAGGCTGGTCACGCTGGTAGAGGGACTGTACCAGGACGCCGCCAAGCAACTGGCCGGCGAAATCAAGCCCGTCGCCCAGCCCCCCAGGCGCCCGAGCCGACGCAGCCCGGCAATGATCGGCAAGCCTCTGAAAAAAGTGATCCGTACCCCGAAAAAGGGCACCTTTATCGGTGAGGTCAAGCCAGTGGGCTCGGTGGAAACGGTGGAGGTTCGCTCCCAGGTCAGTGACCAACTGCTGGCCATGTATTCACAACGGGGGGACCAGTGGATCGAATACAAGGAGTCGCGACCACCGGCCTCTGCGCCAGCACCGCGCAGTCTGAGCCTGGTCAAGGGTGAAGCCCGCAAGCTGCTGGCCATGCTCGAAGAACACCTGCGCCGTGGCGAGCAATACCGGAGAATCTCCCGGCACCCGCAAGAAGTGCAGGAAGTGCTGCAATTTGAAGCGGTGCGTTACGACAGACTGGCCAACGAACTGCATCTGGCGATTCAGGCCCAACCCGCCGAGGCGCGTACGTCAGCGGATCAAACCCTGGTTAACAACATGCGCCAGGCGGCGGTGCGTTTGAGTGAGCAAGGCCTGGCGCTGCGTACCCAGCTGTGCCTGGACCTGCCCCCGACCCACGGCAACCTCGAGTACCTGATCGAACAGAAGCGCGCCAACATAGGGTTGCTGGGGGAGCGTATCCAACTGAGTGGCGAGCGTCGGGATTTTGTCCAGGAGTATGCGGTGAACGACCAGGGCGGCTATCCGTTGTGGTATGCGCACTTGCACTACCCGGCGGCCGATACGCCCAAGGAACTGTATACCGCGGCCCACCTGAAAACCCGGGAGCAGCGCAAGCAGAGTTACTACTCGCAACTGGCCAGGGCGCAAAGCCCCCAGGCAGTCGTGGATGTCCATCGCGGGTTGATCGGCAAGGCGTTGGTGCAGCGCTGGTTCCTGCCGCTGGCTCCCTGACCGGCTGTGGCGAGCGGAATTGCCCGCTCGCCACAGGGGGGGCTTCTTGGGTCAGTGGGCGAACAAGGAGTTGCCCTTCTGCCCCGCCAGTTTCTCCGGTTTGATCAGGAACCGCGCCAGTGCCGGCAGCAGCCACAGTGCACCGAACATGTTCCACAGCAGCATGAAGGTCAGCATCAGGCCCATATCGGCCTGGAACTTGATGGCCGAGAAGATCCAGGTGCACACGCCGATCGCCAGGCACAGGCCGGTGAACAGTACGGCTTTACCGGTGGATTTGAGGGTCTGGTAATAGGCTTCCTGCAACGGCAGACCGGCGCGCAGGAAGCTTTCCAGGCGGCTGTAGATGTAGATGCCGTAGTCCACGCCAATCCCCACCCCCAGCGCCACCACCGGCAGGGTCGCGACCTTGACGCCGATGCCCATGAACGCCATCAGCGCGTTGCCCAGCACCGAGGTCAGTACCAGCGGCAGCACGATGCACAGGGTCGCCGCCCAGGAGCGGAAGGTGATCATGCACATGGTCGCCACGCACAGGTAGACCAGGATCAGGATGGTCAGCTCGGCTTCCTTGATCACTTCGTTGGTGGCCGCTTCGATCCCGGCGTTGCCGGCGGCGAGGATGAACTCCAGGCCTTCCTTGTTGTTTTCCTTGGCGAAGTCCTGCACCGCATGCACCGCACGGTCGAGGGTCTCGGCCTTGTGGTCGTTGAGGAACACCAGCACCGGCGCCAGGGAGCAATTGTTGTTGTACAGGCCATCGGCACGGGCGATGGAGTTGTTCAACACATCCGGGTTACGCGACAGGGTTTCCCATTTCAGGTTGCCCTCGTTCATGCCCTTGATCATCTGCTTGGACACGGTCACCAGGGAGATCGCCGACTGCACCCCCTCGGTGTTCTGCATCTTCCACATCAACTGGTCGATAGGCGCCATGGCTTCGTAGCGCGAGCAGCCTTCTGCCTTGGTCTTGACCATCACCACCAGTACATCGGAGCTGGTGGAGTAGTTGCTGATGATGAAGTTGTTGTCTTTGTTGTAGCGCGAATCCGGGCGCAGTTCCGGGGCGCCCTGGTCGAGGTCGCCGATCTTCAGGTTCTGGCTGTACCACAGGCCGCCACCAAAGGCGATCACGGCCAGGGCGACGGAGATCGGCGCGACTTTCGGGCTGGCGAAGTTCGACAACAGGCGCCAGAACGGATGGTCGCGGTTGGCGTCCTTTTTGCTCTTGGCAATCGCGCGTTTGCTGATGCCCACATAGGAGATCGCGACCGGCAGCAGGATCAGGTTGGTGAACACGATCACTGCAACACCGATGGAGGCGCCGATGGCCAGTTCACGGATCACGCCGATGTCGATGATCAGCAGGGTGATAAAGCCCACCGCATCCGCGAGAATCGCGATCATCCCCGGCAGGAACAGTTGCCGGAACGTGCGGCGGGCCGCCGTCAGGGCGTTGTCGGCCTCACTGGATTGCAGGGCGATGCCGTTGATCTTCTGCACGCCGTGGGAAATGCCGATGGCGAAGATCAGGAACGGCACCAGCATCGAGTACGGGTCCAGGCCGAACCCGAAAAAGTGCATCAAGCCCAGTTGCCAGACCACTGCCACCAGCGTGGTAATCAACACCGCGATGGTGCTGCGTACGCAGTTGGTGAACCACAGCAGCAGCACCAGGGTGATCACGAACGCGACACCGAAGAACAGCACCACCATGATCAAGCCGTCGATCAGGTCGCCGACCTTCTTGGCGAACCCGACGATATGGATCTGGACGTTGGGGTTCTGCTCCTGGAACTTGGTGCGGATCTTGTCTTCCAGTTCGTGGGAAAACTTCTGGTAGTCCAGGGCCAGCAACTTGCCCTGGTCCTGCGGGTCCGGGTAGGACTCCAGCAGCGGGATATCGACGATGCTCGACTTGAAGTCGTTGGCCACCAGGCGCCCGACCTGGCCGGACTTGAGCACGTTGTTGCGCAACTGGTCGAGGCTTTCCGGCGAGCCGTTGTAGCTCTGCGGGATCACTTCGCCGCCGGCAAAGCCCTCCTCGGTCACTTCGGTCCAGCGTACGCTGGGGCTCCACAGGGACTTGAGGCCGGAGCGGTCGACACCGGAGATGTAGAACACTTCGTCGTTGATCTGGCGCAGGGTCTCCATGTACTCCTTGGAGAAGATGTCACCGTCCTTGGCCTCCACCGAGATGCGCACGGTGTTGCCCAGGTTCGCCAGGTCGTTGCGGTGCTCCATCATCTTTTCGATGAAGGGGTGTTGCAGGGGGATCATTTTTTCGAAGCTGGTGGACGGGCGAATCAACGTCGCCTGCCAGAACAGGAAAATGCTCACCAGCAGGCAGATGACGATCACTGCCGGGCGGTTATTGAAGATCAGGCGCTCAAGAAAGGTCGCTTTATCGTTGTGATGACTGCTCATTCTGTCCCCGCCTTCTTATTGTTTTTTGCGTTCGGCGCCGGTTGGCTCGGCGACGCGCACGCCACCCTGCCCCACCAGAATCAAGTCGCCATTGCCCGCCGCCGTCACTGCCGAGAGTGAAATGCGGTCCGGGCGATTGAATACGCTGAACGTCAGGCCATCGTCGTGGCTGACCACCACGCTGCCGCCGTTACCCACCACCACCAGGGTGCCGTCGTCGAGCAAGGTCGCGCCCGACAGGCCGAACTCCAGTGCGCCACGGGCGGCCTTGAGCGCCACCGGCTCCCAGGTGTCGCCAAAATCGGTGGAACGGAACAGATTGCCGCGCAAACCGTAGGCCAACAGAGTCTTGGGCTGGGCGGTGCCGATCACGCCAAACAGCGAGCCCTCGTAAGGGCCTTCGAGTTTTTCCCAGGTCTGCCCCTCGTCGCTGGAGCGGAACATGCTGCCCTGCTCGCCGACGATAAACAGGCCGGCGTCCTTGACCCGGGCAATGGCGTTGAGGTGGTACTGGTCTTCGTTGTCGAGACGGTCGCTGACATCCTCCCAGGTCTTGCCCGCGTCGGTGGTCTCGATCAGCGCACCGTAGGCGCCCACGGCAAAGCCGTGGTTGGGGTCGTTGAACAGCACGTCCAGCAGCGGAGCTTCGCGGCTGAGGTCCTTGAACTGCTCGCTCCAGGTGGCTCCGGCATCGTTGCTGGCGAGGATCTTGGCGTCATGCCCGACCGCCCAGCCATGCTGGTCGTCGATAAAAAACACCGCCGTGAGCAATTGCCGGGTCGGCACCTTGGCCTGCACCCAGGTGGCGCCCTGATCATCGGAATAGAGGATATGCCCGCGATCACCGACCGCCACCAGGCGCTTGCCGGCCTGCACGACGTCGATCATCAGGCCTTTTTCGGCCCTTGGCGATTCAATGGCAAATGCCGCAGGTTCTGCGGCGTCGGTTGCAGCCTGGGCAGCCGTCGACAACGCGACAACCCCCAGCAGCGAGAGCGCTGTAGCCAGCACCGCGACCTTGCGCGACGCGAGCGGGCGGCAAAAACCCACACCCATGACAGGCTCACTCATAGACCTTTCTCCCATTTATTATTGTTAGGTCGTAACACCTTCCAGGGTGTTCGCAGTGCGCAAACCTGCAATCTAGAGCCCCTTGAGGAAGCAGGGGCCATCCTATCGGGCTTTCGAATCGTCTGACAATCGGCGCTACGTTATCTTTTGTTAACTAAAGGCCTTTTGCCCTCGCGCTGAATATAGCTGCATTCGCTGAAATGATGAGTTGCCCGCATCCGCTAGGCGATATTTTTATTCCATATATTGATCATTGGGAATTTTTATTCTATTAATTGCGCTCCTGAAACAATAATTCAAAAGGACCACCGCCATGCGCTCACTCGGAATCGGCCTGATCGGTACAGGCTTCATGGGCCGTGCCCACGCACTGGCGTTCAATAACGCCCGTGCGGTGTTTGAGCTTCCCTTCAACCTGACGCTGGCGGCCCTGGCCGATGCCGATACCAAGCGCGCGCAACGTTGCGCCAGCGCCTGGGGCTTTGCCCAGGCCCATGGCGACTGGCAACAATTGATTGATAACCCGCACGTGGACCTGGTCGCTATCACCACCCCCAACCACCTGCACTACCCCATGGCCATGGCCGCACTGGCGGCGGGCAAGGCGGTGTATTGCGAAAAACCCCTGGCGACCAGCCTGCAGCAAGCCGACGCCATGCGCCTCGCCGCCTACGAGGCTGGAGTGGTGACGCGGGTCGGCTACAACTACCAGCACAACCCGATGATCGCCCTGGCGCGACAGATGATCGACGCGGGCGAGCTGGGGCAGATCATCAGTTTCCAGGGCGAGTTCAGTGAAGACTTTATGGCCGACCCGGCGTCGCCCTGGTCCTGGCGCTGTGAGGTGGAGCATGCCGGCGGCGCCCTGGCGGACCTGGGCAGTCATCTGCTGGCGATGGCGCGTTACCTGGTGGGCGATGTGAGCAAGGTGTGCGCCGACAGCCAGACCGTCCACGCCCAACGCCCGGCCAGCCCTGGCAGTACCGAGTGGCGTTCGATTGCGGTGGATGATCAGGTACATGCCTTGCTGCGTTTTGCCAATGGCGCACGCGGCACCGTCAGCAGCAGTTGGCTCAAGCACGGCTACAAGAATCACTTGAGTTTCGAGATCAGCGGCACACACGGCACCCTGGCGTTCGATCAGGAGCGATTGAATGAATTGCGCCTGTTTCGTGCCGGTGAACAGGGGTTCCAGCGTTTACTGGCGGGCCCCGCCCTGCCCGGCTATGCCGCGTTCAGCCCGGCGGCGGGGCATCAGTTGGGGTACAACGAACTGAAAACCCTGGAAGTGCAGGAGTTGATCATGGCCCTGGCCGGGCAAGGTGCCGCGGGTACTGATTTTGAAGCGGCGTGGGAGGTGGAGCGGTTGGCGACAGCGCTTCGGCTGGCGGCGCGGGAGGAGCGGTGGGTCAACGTGAGCGAAATTTAAAGACCTGCACCGATTGATGTGGGCTTGTTCGCGATGGGCATAGGTAGCTATACAACTCTCTTCTGGGGTTGTGTACATATCCGTTGCTGCGGTTACGGCGGCTATTGGTTCCGCCCTTACGGCGGCTCACTTTGGAAAAGAGCCCCAAAGTAAGCAAAGGGCTCTTGCCCCACCACTCGGCACCTCGCCCAGGCTCGGTGTGCCCGTCATCCGACATTGATTTGGGGGGCCGCCGCGATGGGCCATCCATGGCCCAGCGCGGCTAACCCGGCGTCCTGCCGGGTTACCCCCCAAATCAATATCGGATGACGGCCAGCGTGGTTTAACGGGGCGCCTGAGATCAAAATCACAAGCAAAGCGAGGCGGCCTGACAGCCGACCTGATCGTCGAGGCGTGCGCA
>NZ_JAAQWS010000039.1:0-21553 GCF_012985645.1 Pseudomonas sp. WS 5410
ATTTGACTACTCTTGACTTGGAAACAAGCAAAAGCATCAGATTGCGGTGTGTGAAGACGAAATGAACCGAAAGTTCGAATCTCACAAAACACCGAAAGCTGTCACATACCCAATTTGCTGAAGCGAGGCCATTTGGTCACGACTCAGTACCCGAATTTCTTGACGACCATAGAGCATTGGAACCACCTGATCCCATCCCGAACTCAGTAGTGAAACGATGCATCGCCGATGGTAGTGTGGGGTTTCCCCATGTGAGAGTAGGTCATCGTCAAGATTAAATTCCAGAACCCCTGTTTGCTAACGCAAACAGGGGTTTTGTTTATGTAGAAGTCCATGAATTTCACTGGAGCGTTGCTAGTGCAACGCTCTGGTACACAGAATTTCTTGACGACCATAGAGCATTGGAACCACCTGATCCCATCCCGAACTCAGCAGTGAAACGATGCATCGCCGATGGTAGTGTGGGGTTTCCCCATGTGAGAGTAGGTCATCGTCAAGATCAAATTCCGAAACCCCCGTCTGTTAACGCAGACGGGGGTTTTGTCGTTTTGGGGGCTTATGTGTCCTCTGCTGACCGCCTGTCAGTTTCCTGCATAAAAAGAAGATGTATCCCACAAATTCCTAAGATTTATCCAACCTTGGCCGAAAGCCTGATGAGCCATGCGTGCACTGAAATAGAGCGGTCGTAGAGTCCGCCTATACCGTACATGGAACGTTGCATTCGGCACGCTCACCCCCTTTTGGCAAAAAGAAGTCGATGAAATGAATCTCAAGTTCAGTCATAAAATTCTGTTGGCCGCGTCAGGCGTTGTGGTTTTGGCCTTCGCGCTGTTTACGTTGTACAACGACTACCTGCAGCGCAACACCATCAGGCAAAATCTGGAGTCATCTATTGAGCAGTCGGGTGACCTGACTGCCAGCAGTGTGCAGAACTGGCTCAGTGGCCGGATACTGGTCCTGGAGAACCTTGCGCAGAACGTTGCTCATCAAGGCGCAAACGCCGACCTCCCCGGCCTGGTTGATCAACCGGCGTTCACCTCGAACTTCCAGTTCACCTACGTTGGCTCAACCAACGGTGTCTTCACTCAGCGTCCTGACGCAAAAATGCCTGAAGGCTACGATCCGCGTCAGCGCCCGTGGTACAAGCAAGCGGTCGCTGCCGACAAACCCATGCTGACGCCGCCTTATATGGCCGCCGTCGGTGGTTTGATCGTCACCATCGCGATGCCGGTCAAGAAAAATGGTGAGCTGCTGGGTGTAGTGGGTGGCGACTTGAGCCTGCAAACCCTGGTGAAGATCATCAACTCGGTGGACTTCGGCGGGATTGGCCACGCGTTCCTGGTCAGCGGCGATGGGCAGGTAATCGTCAGCCCTGACCAAGAGCAGGTAATGAAAAACCTCAAGGATATCTACCCAGGCAGCGGTGTCCGGATTGAGAAGGTTAATCAGGATGTCGTCCTCAATGGTCAGGACCGCATCCTGTCCTTCACCCCGATCAGCGGCTTGCCGGGTGCAGATTGGTACATAGGCCTGTCGATCGACAAAGACAAAGCCTACGCCCCCCTGGGTAAATTCCGCACCTCCGCTTTGATCGCGATGTTTATTGCCGTCACAGCGATTGCCGTGTTGCTGAGCCTGTTGATCCAGGTGCTGATGCGCCCACTGACCACCATGGGCCGCGCGATGCAGGACATTGCTCAAGGCGAGGGTGACCTGACCCGCCGCCTGGTCGTGGAAAGCAAAGATGAATTCGGTGAGCTGGGTAGTGCGTTCAACCAGTTTGTCGAGCGTATCCATGCCTCGATCAGCGAAGTGTCTTCGGCGACCAGGCATGTACACGATCTTTCCCAGCGCGTGATGGCATCGTCCAACGCCTCGATCATCGGCTCCGACGAGCAGAGCGCCCGTACCAACAGCGTTGCTGCGGCCATTAACGAACTGGGTGCCGCCACCCAGGAAATCGCCCGTAACGCCGCTGACGCCTCGCAACACGCCAGTGGCGCCAGCGAGCAAGCCGATGACGGTCGCCAAGTGGTGGAGAAAACCATCCTGGCGATGTCCGAGCTGTCGCAGAAGATCAGCTTGTCCTGCACGCAGATCGAAACCTTGAATGCCAGTACCGACAACATTGGCCACATTCTTGATGTGATCAAAGGCATCTCTCAGCAAACCAACCTGCTGGCCCTCAATGCCGCCATTGAAGCGGCCCGTGCCGGTGAAGCCGGCCGTGGCTTTGCCGTGGTCGCCGACGAGGTGCGCAACCTGGCTCACCGTACCCAGGAATCGGCGGAGGAGATCCACAAGATGATCACCTCGTTGCAGATCGGTTCACGCGAAGCGGTCACCACAATGAACGCCAGTCAGGTGTCCAGCGAAGAAAGTGTCGAGGTTGCCAACCAGGCCGGTGAGCGCTTGATCAGCGTGACCCAGCGAATCGTCGAGATTGATGGCATGAACCAATCGGTGGCGGCAGCCACTGAGGAACAGACTGCCGTGGTGGAAACCCTCAATGTTGATATCAACCAGATCAACCTGCTGAACCAGCAAGGTGTGGCCAACCTCAACGAGACCTTGAAAGACTGTGACGCGCTGTCACAACAAGCCAATCGCTTGAAGCAGTTGGTCGACAGTTTCAAGATCTGATCACCACGGGGTAAATGTGGCGCAGTGCAGCAGTGCACTGCGCCATTTTTTTCAGCCAAGCAACCGGCGTACGTTATCCAGCGCACTGTCGGCGAAGTCCTGGATAAACTGTTCAAACCCCTTTTTATCGCGGGCATCAACGGGCTCGGCGATGATGGTCCAGGTCGCCCGCGCTTGTTGCCCCTCAAGCGACTCAACACCCATTGCCGCCCACAGTCGGGCCACGCCCAAGGTGTTATAGATCGTCGTCCACGTCATGTGCATCGTCCGCGCATCGTGGCTGTTGAGCTGTTCCACGACGATATTGCCATCGTGGAACCATTTCTTGCGTAGCGATCCCACCCCGCTGCCCGTCATGCTGATACGGGCCAGGGCAGGAATGAACGCGTCAAATCCCTCGAAACGCCCCACGACCGCCCATAGCTCATCGGCGCTGCAGGCAATCACCACAGATGACACCACAGGCCTGCCCAAGGGGTTTTTGATCAACGTATCGGGTTGCAGCTGTCTCATAAGTATTTCCTGAAGGCGGGGGTCACAGAAAGCCGATGGCATTGAGGTATTGGCATCCTCTGCGTAATAACTCGGGTGCTTTTTCGGGATACTGCACACCCATTTGTTCGACGCCATGGCGTGCGTTCTCATGGCGAATCATCGAAATATCGCCGATGTCTTCTCCCAGCCCATTGAGGTAGAACCCGAGCACACCGAAAAGGGCATTCTCGCGACCTACTTCGCGCAGATGGTGCTGCCAATCCGCGACGCTCACCAACTCGAACGCATGACCTGCCTGGCGAAACGACTCCACGTAGGTTTCCCACCTCAGGGGCTGCGGATTGTGCAGGTTGAAGACGCTACGCTCGGCAACGTAGTTGCCACTGTGGAAGGCAATGAACCGTGCCAGGAAATCCACCGGCATCAGGTCGAAGTTCAAGCCCAGGCGTGGCACCCGGCCCAGCTGCAGCGATCCCTTGAGCATCAGCAGCAGGCGGTTCTTGTGGGGTTGGCAGACACCGTTGTGGCTATTGAAACTGATGTTCCCGGGTCGATAGATATTGATCCAGGCACCTTGTCCGGCGGCACGCCCCAATAGACGTTCGGCCACCCATTTGGACAGGTTGTAGCCGTTCTTGATGTACAGCGGTGGGGTGCTTGCCGCCGGCGCTTCAAGCACTTGCCCGTCGGCCCCAACGCTACTCGACGCGGATAGTGTGGAGACGAAATTGAGCACTTTCTTGCAATGGGTTTCGCACAGGCGCAGGCATTCAATGACCGGCTCCACGTTGTCCTTGGCCAGCGATGCGTAGTCCATGACGTGATTGACGTGGGCCGCGCTGTGTACCAGCACCCCGAACTGGCGGGCGAGGCGTTCATATGCATGTGCCTCCAGGCCTAAACGAGGTTGGCGCAGGTCAGCGGTGTATACCCGTACGCGGCTCAGGTCCAGGTGTTCCAGGCGGTATTCACGCATGGCGTCGGCAAACCGTATGGCGGCCGATTGTCCTGGGTTTTCGCGAACCAGGCAGGCGACTTCTGTCGCTCCGGCCACCAGCAAGGCTTCGACGATATGTATACCCAAAAAGCTGTTGGCGCCGGTCACGATAGCCTTGTGGCGATCGCCGGCACGCGCCCCTTGCAGCACGGGGATATCCAGCGGGCGTAGTGCATCGCTTATCGCCCGGGCGGTGGGCGCCGTCCCCGGCGCGCTGTCGCCCATCAACGCCGCGAGTGTCTGCACCGTTGGCGCTTCGATAAACCGGTTGAGGGGCAGGCTGCGTCCGTACAACTCGCGAATCCGCAGGAGCATGGTCGAAAGCAGAATGGAGTGACCGCCGAGATGGAAAAAACTGTCGTCAGTCGAGATCTCGTTGACCGGCAACCCCAGCAGCTCACTCCACAGGTCCAGCAATTGCGCTTCCACCGGCGTTTGGGGGAGGCAATGGGGGTTATCCGAGACGGCCTGCACGACCAGTGCCTGCAATGCCTGGCGATCAACTTTGCCATTGCTGCCATAGGGCAGGCTCGTCAACTCAGTGAATACGGTCGGCTGCATATAGTCCGGCAGCGTTTGCCTGGCGTGTTGCTTGAGCGCTGCCAGGGCCGCGCCCGAATAGCTGGGATCAGCGTGTGCCACGAACACGAGAATTCTTCGCTCACGATTAATCACCACCGCCACCTGGCGAAACAACTGGCTGGCGCGCAAACACTGCTCAATCTCCTGGGGCTCGACCCGAAAACCGCGGATCTTCACCTGCTGGTCCTGGCGCCCGACCAGTTCGATGCCCTCTGCAGTCCATTTCGCCATGTCTCCCGTGCGATAGGTGCGCAGGGTTCGGCCATCAGGCAGCGCAAGGTGCACAAAGTGCTCGGCGGTCTGCCGTGGCTGGTTCACATACCCAAGGCTTACTCCAGGGCCTGCGATGTACAGCTCGCCAACCACCTGATCCTCAACCGGTCGGCGCTGCTCGTCGAGGATCAGCACCTGACTGTTGGCGATGGGCATGCCGAGGTTGAGATTGCTGTCGTCAGCCCGCATCCGCCGGCTGCTGACCAGCACCGTGGCCTCCGTCGGGCCATACAGGTTGTGCAGGGCGCATTGCCCGGCCATTTGCTCAATGACATGGGGCTCACAGATATCACCGCCGGTCAGCAGGTGCTCCAGGCCCAGCGGCCGATCCATCGGCAGCAGGCTCAACAGCGCAGGTGGCAGGAAGGCATGGGTGATGCGCCGTTGCCGGATCAGTTCCACCAACTGGCGAGGGTCGCGACGCTGTTCTTCGCTGGGAACAATCAGGGTCGCGCCCTGGCTCAGGGCCGGAAAAAGGTCGATCAGTGAAGAGTCAAAACTCAAGGAAGAAAATTGCAGTACGCGGCTGTGCTCACTGAGCTCGACATACTGGCTGTACCACGCCGAGAAATGGGCCAGGTTCTGCTGGCTGAGCAAAACGCCCTTGGGCTGGCCGGTGGTGCCGGAGGTGTAGAGCACCATGCTGGCGCTATCAATCGAGGGTAACGTCAGGGCCAGGGGGCAGCGCTCGTCCATGTGCCGGCTGTCTATGCCGCTGACATCCACCCCAGTGAAATGCTCGCGCAACGGATGTTGGCCGTCATCGAGCAACACCGTGGCCCCTGCATTCTCCAGCATGGCCCGCTGGCGCGGCAGCGGATGGCCCGGCTCCAATGGCAGATAGACCGCGCCGCAGCCAAGAATCGCCAGAATGCTGGCATACAACTCAACCGACTTGCCCAGGCAAATACCGACCACGGGCACCTGCCCAGGCCCGAGCAACGGCCGCAAAACCTGCTGGATCGCCAGGCTGTGCCGCAACAGGCGTCGATAACTCAGGCTGAGGCCGGCGATCTCCAGGGCCGGCCTATCGGCGAAGACCCGCAAGCTGTGTTCCAACTGTTTGACCAGCGGCGTCCGGGCTTTTTGCAGCAGCGCCGGCTCATCGGTCCGGTTAAGGCGATGCAGGTAGGCCAGCCCCTCCAGGCCTTGCAGGCTTTGCTCTGGAAGGGGGGAGGCGCTCGCACGTTGGGCAAAATGTCCGGGGTTGCGCGCGAAGCCGCTGACCTGCCGCACAATCCACTCGACCAACTGTGTCACCGCCTGGCGTCGCAGTTGTTGACCGTTGCCGCAGGCTGGCGGTGCTACATCCAGCACGGCCTGCAGTTGCGATACGCGGTCATAGCAGCGTATTTGCAGGGCCGGCAGGCCGCACTCGCTCAAGGGGCCGATGGCCAGGCGCAGGCTCATCACGACCATGCCGGGCGAATCCTGGGCGACGGGCTGAGTGCCGTCTTCAATCAGCAAGTCGATGGCCGGCTCCTGCGCACCAAGGTCATGACCATAGGGTTCCAGGGCCTGCGTCAGCTCGTGCAAGGCCGTACTGGTACCGACCAGCCTAATCCCAAGGCGTCTCATGACGGGCTCCCGGATACGGGCAGATACGCGCTCATCGCCTGGGCGACGCAGGGTGTTTGCAGCAGCCCGCTGCGGCGCAGGAAACCCATGATGTTGCTGATCAGCGGGTGCTGGCGGGTGATGGGAAAGGCCAGGGCATTTACCTCGACCCGCAAAGCTTCGCGGACGGAGGGACTGATATCCAGATGGTCGATCAACAGCAGGTCGAAGTCCCTTTGCAGGTCACTGGTCAAATAGTGCTGCAGGAAGATCGGCAGCATCTGGGCGAGACAGTGGCGGTCTGCTTCGCTTGCTGTTTGCCAGTAGAGCCGCACCAGGCCGGTCCAGAAGCTGGCGTGGCGGCCCTCATCAGCCAGATGGTCGGCCATCAACCCCCTTACCGACTGTTTGACGCTGTCATCCTTGGCAAACGCCGCCACGTCATGGGTGACTGTGTTCTCGGCAATCGCCACGCCGATCAGCTCCACGGCATCACGCAGATGCGCCGGTACGTGGGCCTGCGCGCTGGGTATGGCACGGCTCAACTCGATGGCCGCAGGTAGCGCCAGCGGCGCAATACCCGTCTTCTCCTGCGTTTGCTGCATGAAGTCCAGGGCAACGAGGGCGTGGTAATCCTCATCGACCACCACGGTCATGGCGGCGTAGCGGCAGGCCACAGGGAAGGGGATTGAAAAGCGATTCTTGGCGATGCTCCTCGCGGTTTTATCGACGATCTCGGTTTCAAAGATCACCACGTCGTTGATGAATTTGTAGAACGTCTGCACCAGGACAAACTCGCGCCACTGCGGACAATGCTCCAGAAAGCCTGCACTGAGCACCAACGGTTGACGACATAGGGGATAGATCAACTTGTCGTCATCTTCCAGCAGGCGACGCGGGCGAGTACGGATGGTCGCCTGCTGCTCCCAGTCGGTCGCGAATGAGCGGTAGTCGGCAGCGGTCACAGGCTCACCTCCTGGCATCCTGCGTGCCGGCGCAGGCCGTCCCACAGGGCGATGCGGCTCTCTACGGCGCTGATGGCAGCATTCCAGGCCTGTTGTTCGCGCAGGGGATCTGCCTGGATCAGCCGCTGTAGCAGGTGTTCTGCGGCCGGTTCATGACCCTGGGCGTCCAGCTCGATGTGCCGCTGCAGGTAATAGCACAAGCTGGGGGCTTGCCGATGAGCGACATCGCAGCCTTCCAGGAGGCGCTTGAACATCGCCGGGATGACACTTTCGCGGCCATGCAGGAAGGTCGCGGCGACACAATGGGTCGGTGCGTTCAAGGCGACGTCCAGGGTGTGCCGCACAAAGCGCTCTACCGCAGGATCAATGGTGATCTGTGCCAAGGCGCTGTCGACGCTTGCTCCCTCATGCTGCAACGCGATGAATCGTTCGATGGTGATGGTGCAGGCTCCCACCTCGCGCATGGCCTCCAGATACAGTTCGAAGTGACTGCTGTGCCCGATGCCCTGGCGCTGGTCTGATTCCTCATCCAGGACAATTTCGTTGATCAGCCGCGCCGCCTGTGGGTCTGTCGGCGGCAGCCAGGGCAGGCGGATGCAGGTCAGGTCCTGTTGCAGGCGTTTGGTCAGGGTCATGAAGTCCCAGACGGCGAACACATGGTTTTGCATAAAGTGTTGTAGTTGCGGGAAAGAATTGATTTCCAGGAAAATCGGATGTTCATGTAATTGTTGTTTTTTATGTCTAAGTAGTTCTTGTAGTTGAAACATAGTTAATGCCTATAAGTCGTTATGCCGACTCAAATAAAAAGTTTGTTTAGAACCAAGCGTGGGTTGTTGGCGAGTACTTCGTTGCCCGGCAAGCAACAGGTAGTGACAAAGCATCCTATTCTTGTTGGAGCGCGCGTCGTCCACAGCTATGCCTAAGCCTGTGCCTACGCGTTCGAATGGAGTGCCAAGACCAATTAAAGAATAATCACTTGGTTAAGTGTTCAAATACTTTCTGAGTTGTATAAGGTTTTTTTGCAGGAAGGGAAATGCTGCAGTTGAACTTACTGTTCGGGGTGGGAACTTTCCTTGTTGTTTGCGAGTTTTATGTGGGTGGACTTAACGGGCAGGGTTTGATCCATTATTGCTTTGCAACGCTGCAGGTTCCTATCGGTCGATATCGAGTCTGTTGGCGCAACCATCCAGGAGGGTGACGGCAGGCATGGACCGGCTTTGGGCGTGTGCGGCGCCTGGTCATCCAGGTCGCGCACTGGGCGGCTAAAGCCGGGAGAAGTCAACGCGGACCTTTGTCGTTGTCCTGTTCAATGCTGTTGAGGTATTGAGTGATCACTTCCATGCCGCGCATCAGGTGATTACGCAGCGTCAGCACGCTCTGCTCGACTTTTTTCTGCGCGACCAGATTCAGCAGCTCGCGATGGTCCTCCTGGGAGGTTTTGCCCAGTCCCATGGCTTCAAGGTTGAAGCGCAGGAACCGCTCCTCCTCGTTCAGCCCGTGTTCCACCAGGTTCAACAACCGCTGGTTGGGTGCCTTGCCATACAACGCCATGTGAAACAGGCGGTTGAGCCGGCCGATTTCGGTGTAGTCGGTTTCGCACTCAAGGGTGTCGATCAAGGCACCCGCCTGCTCGATATCGCTCTGGGTGAGTAATGGGATAGACAAGCGCAGTGCTTCCGACTCCAGGAGAATACGCAGGGCGTAGGTCTCCGCCGAGTTATCTTCAATCAGCGGAGCAACCACGGCGCCTTTATGGGTTACCACATGCAACAGCGATTGTGCCTCCAGCTGGCGCAGGGCTTCGCGCACCGGCATCCGGCTGACCCCGAACAGGCTGGCCAGCTCTTGCTGGCGCATGGCGGTGCCGCAGGGCAGGCGACCATCCAGTATGGCGTTGCGCAATGTTTCTTCAATAACGGAGCGCGCGAGGTGAGCGGGAATGGGCCCACTGATCTTGATGCTGCTCAAAGGGTTCGGCTTGTGCGTCACGACTACGCTATCCTCCTTTCTTGTTGGAATGGGTTTTGGCTAATTGGATCCAAAGAACACTAGAGATTGCATGCAGGCTTGTCAAACAGGCAAAGTTTCCCTTTGTAAGCGACTCAACAGCGCGGTTTTACATCGCACATTATGGCTGGCGGGCGTCTTACAAGTGCGATTGCTTTAGCTGAGTGGACGCTGGGTGATTGCACTGTGCCATTGTCTTTTGCCGACTGACCCTTCACCATCGAATGATTCTCCGTCTCTTTCTACGGACTGAAGCCATTGGCGGTACGTTTTACTCCCTCGCGGATCCTGTGCTGGCTGTTTTCAGCGCTGCTGCTGGCTGGCTTACTGCCTGGCGGGCTGCATGCCGATTGGGATTTTTCCCAGATCAGCCGGCGCGCTACAGCGCTTTATGGACCGCTGGGCGCGGGCCAGCAGCGTATCGACGACTGGCAGCGGCTGCTGGCCACGCAAAAACAAGGCAGCGAGTTGGAGCAGCTCAAGGTGGTCAACCTGTTCTTCAACAAGCGGGTGCGCTATGTCGAAGATGTCGACTTATGGAGCCAGGTCGATTATTGGGAGACGCCCATCGAAGCCCTGTGGAAGGGCGCCGGCGATTGTGAAGACTATGCCATTGCCAAGTATTTCAGCCTGCGACACCTGGGCGTCTCCAGCGACAAATTGCGCATTACCTACGTCAAGGCATTGCGGCAGAATCGCGCCCATATGGTCTTGACCTATTATTCGACGCCAGAGGCCATGCCACTGGTACTCGACAGCCTGATCGACGAGATCCAGCCTGCCAGCCAACGGACCGACTTGCTGCCGGTCTACTCCTTCAACGCCGAAGGCTTGTACCTGCCCGGCGCCAAAGGCAACAAAAAGGTCGGCGACACCAAGCGCCTGTCGCGCTGGCAGGATGTGTTGAAAAAAATGCGGGCGGAAGGCTTCCCAGCCGAGCCGGCCAACTAGGAGTAACTGTTCAGATGTCACTGTTCAAACAGCTGTTGATCGCTATCTGTCTGTTCCTGGTGGTCGCCTTCAGCGGCAGCTTCATGGTCAGCCTGGAAAGTTCGCGTACCCAATACGTGAACCAACTGCGCTCCCACGCGCAGGACGCGGCGACCGCCCTGGCGCTGTCCCTGACGCCCAATATCGACGACCCGGCGATGGTCGAACTGCTGGTCAGCTCGATCTTCGACAGCGGTTATTACGCGAGCATCCGCGTGGTCGACGTGACCAATGACCAGGTCATTGTCGAGCGCAGTGGTATCCCCGACAACAACGGCGTGCCCAACTGGTTCGTCAAGTTGATCGGCCTGGAACCGGCCGGCGGCGACGCCCTGGTCAGCCGTGGCTGGGAGCAGGCGGCGCGGGTCGAGGTGGTCAGCCATCCGATGTTCGCCCTGGCCAAGCTGTGGCAGAGCGCCCTGGGCAGCCTGGGCTGGCTGCTGCTGTGCGGCGCCGTCAGTGCGGTGCTGGGTGCGCTGTTACTGCGCCGGCAACTCAAGCCTCTGGACTATATGGTCAAACAGTCCCATGCCATTGCCCGTCGTGAGTTCCTGAGCCTGCCGGATCTGCCGCGCACCCCGGAGCTGCGCCGCGTGGTACAGGCGATGAACCAGATGGTGGAAAAGCTCAAGGCGCTGTTCCAGGAACAGGCCGAGCGCAGCGAAAAACTGCGGGTGGAATCCTATCAGGACAACCTCACGGGCCTGGCCAACCGTCGTTATTTCGAGATGCAACTCAATGCCCGGGTCAGCAACCCCGAAGAAACCAGCTCAGGCTACCTGCTGGTGCTGCGGGTCAAGGACCTGGCCGGCCTCAACCAGCGCCTCGGTGGCCAGCGCACCGACCAGCTGCTGCAGGCAGTCGGCGAACAACTGCTGCGCCAGTGCGAGCCGTACCCGGAAACCCACAACCTGATTACGCGCATCCGCGGCGGCGAGTTTGCCGTGCTGGCGCCGGGGCTGATGCGTGAAGAGGCGATGCAGCTGGCGCAGAACCTGGAAAGCACCCTGCAAAGCCTGCAAGCCACCGGCGCCAGTGACGTTTCGCCGGTTGCCTGTATCGGCCTGGCGCCGTTCAGTCACGGTGATTCCCCCCAGGCCCTGCTGACCCTGGCCGACCAGGCATTGGCGCAGGCCGAAACCCTGGGTGACGTGAGTTGGGTGTGCCTGGACCACAGCGCTGCCGCCAGCGTCGGCGACGATCATCATGCCTGGCACTCACTGTTGGACCTGGCGCTGAGCCAGCAACGCTTCGAGCTGTACTTCCAGCCGGTGGTGGCCGCCCAGGATCCGCAACTGATCCTGCACTACAAAGTGCTCTCGCGTTTGGTGGACGATCAGGGCCACACCATCCCGGCCGGCCGTTTCCTGCCTTGGCTGGAGCGGTTTGGCTGGTCGGCGCGTCTGGACCGACTGATGCTCGAGCTGGTGCTCAAGCAGATGGCCAGCCATGAACATTCGTTGGCCCTGAACCTGTCTGCGGCCACGCTGGCAGACCCCCAAGCCCTGAACCGCGTGTTCGACCTGCTGCGTCAGCATTCCAACCTGGGCCCGCGCCTGACCCTGGAAATCGGTGAAGAGCAACTGCCCGAACAGGCGGTACTGGAGCAGTTGACCCAGCGTCTGCGAGAGCTGAACTTCTCCCTCAGCCTGCAACGCTTTGGCGGGCGCTTCAGCATGATCGGCAACCTGGCGCGCCTGGGCCTGGCCTACCTGAAGATCGATGGCAGCTACATCCGCGACATCGACCAGGAAAGCGACAAGCGCCTGTTTATCGAAGCTATCCAGCGCGCAGCCCACAGCATCGACTTGCCGCTGATTGCCGAGCGGGTCGAAACCGAGGGTGAGTTGCAGGTGATTCGCGAGATGGGGATTTTTGGCGTGCAGGGCCAGCTGTTTGGCGAGCCGGCGCCCTGGCGCTGAGGCCGTGGCCGGCCTCAGATCAGGCCGGTCTCATCATCATTGATCAGGTGGCTCAGGCCACCCAGTGATTCCCGTGCGTGGCTGCGATCCTTGAGCTTGGCTTGCGCGGCAACCGGCAGGTCCGTGAGGTTGATCACGCCTTTCTGGATCAGCACCTGAATCAAGTCTTCCAGCACCCGGATCATCTCCGAGTCACTGTGCTTGAGCTGCTTGAGGCTCAGCTCCGCTTCTTCATTGGCAAACCAGGCCTGGATCTCATGATGATCCGCGGGCAGGGTGCCGGTCGATTCGGCGAAGGCAACCGCTTCGGCGCGAATCAGCTCACCCTGTGCATCACGTTGCACGTAGAACATTGAACATCCCTCATGAGGAGAACTGACGACAGCCTGTCAGCAGCATAGGCCAACGGAGCGCGATTGGACGTGAGTATGCCGTGCAATCGTTGCCCCATGCCAGTGAACGGTGGCCGCAAATGAATCGGCCGCCTCAAGAGGCGGCCGGGTCATTGGTTCATTAGGTGTGATCGACCTTGATGGTCGGGTCAGCACCACTGATCAACGAATTGATCGTCTGGCCGGACCAGTTGTTACCTTCCAGCTTGATCGTCACATCCGCATTGGCCAGGCCACCGGCGGCGTTGAGCTTGCCTTCGGAACTGATCTGCAGCGTGGTCACGTTATCCACCGTGGTCAACTTCAGGAAGTTGTCGATGGTGCTGTCGGTTTCACCCTTGAGCAGGTCACGCAGGTCGATACGGTCGCCTTCCGAGGCCTTGAAGTCCTTGATCACGTCGTTGCCGACGTCACCGGATCTCCAGACAAAGGTATCGGCACCAGTGCCGCCGATCAGGATGTCATTGCCCTGGCCGCCGATCAGCGTGTCGTTACCCGTACCGCCCAACAGGATGTCGTTGCCCTTGCCCCCGTCCAGGTAGTCGTTGCCGCCCTGGCCGAACAGGATGTCATCACCCGAGCCACCCAGCAGGGTGTCATTACCGTCCTTGGCACCCGAGGTGTTGAACTCGTTGTAGTGCTCGGTGATGTACTTGTGCACATCCTGGCCGGTGACAGCAGCAACCGCCACGCCGTTTTTCCCTGCCACGTAGGTCTGGATGGCGTTATAGCCCTCGCCGGTAATGCCCGGGAAGCTCACCAGGTCGCCGAACAGGATGTCGTTGCCGTCACCCCCATCGACACGGTCGGCACCCGGCAGGGTAGCCTCGCTGCTCCCGAGGATGGCGTTGGCCAGGTCCTTGGGATCGATGTTGGCTTGTGGCTTGTTGTCGCTGTCGTACGGTGCCAACTGCTCCAGGCCGACCCCGCTTTTAAGGCCGATGGCTTCTACGCCACCTGTGGACAGGCCTTTGAGCAGTGCGAACGCGTTCTGCGAGTTGGTAGCGGTGGCTGTATCGGTGTAGCTGCCATAACCGTCACGAACGGATGTCTCATAGGTGCCATCCCCTTGGGCGTGGATGGTCCCCCGGTCGTACGCTGTGCCGTAGTACCAGAGGGTCACCTTACCGACAGAGTTGATCTCAAGGGAGATATTCGACTCGATATTGATCCGGGTGGCGGTACCTAAGGTGTAGTTGTTCATGTTAACGACGTCATCAAGCTTGACGTTGCCGTACAAGGTCGGGTTGGTCTGCTCAGCACGCTGATAGAACGTCGGTTCACCATCAGTGATGAAATATGTGGTGTTGATTGCGCCAGTGTTGCCAGTCGCCAGGCCACTTTTGAAGAAGTTGGATGCCGCCTTGAACACGTCTTCGTAGTTGGTGCCGCCGGTCGACACCATCTTATCCAGGACTTTCTGCAGCGCATCCAGTGCACCCGGGTCTTTCAGGTTGACTGTAACCGTGCGATTGACCTGGTCACTGAAGTCCGCCAGGAAGATGTTCACGGTGCCAGAGGTGCTGGAGCCGATACTGTTTTTCAGTGAGTTGAACACGGTGGTCAGCGAGGTTTTCGCCGCCGCTACCGAGTCCGAACCCATACTGCCCGACGTATCGATCATGAACGCGATGTTGTAGTTCTTGCCCTGTACCACGTTCAGGCCAGAAACGTCCGCCACGATGATGTCGTTGCTGCTGCTACCGATGACGTTGTCATCGCCCGAAGTCGCCGTGCTCCCGCTATAGGTGGCCGGGTACACCTTGACAGGCACATTGGCCACGGTTGTGGCCGAGCCGCCGAGGCTTTCGGTGGAGGTCGACGTCACGGTCAGGTTGTACTGGCCGCTGGTGTAAGGCAGCGGTTTGAGGCTCAAATTATTGAGGTCCCAACCGGTGACATTGACTTCGGTCTGGCCATTGGTAGCCGTAAAGGTATGCCCGGCACCATCGCTGAGCACTGCGCCCACCGGGATGCTGCCAATCTTCACGCTCAGGGTTTCCGAACCGTCGGTATCGGTCAGGCCGGTGGTGACCTTGGTCAGTTTGACCGTGCCGTTTTCCAGCCCTTCGTTGAGCTTATACGCGTCGTAGTAGCCCTGGCCGTTGGTGCCGTGCAGGTCAGACACCTGGGCACCTGCGTTGATCAGGTCGTTGACCCCGGTGTAGATCGGGATGTTGGTATTACTCAGGTTCGTCGCCGCCCCACCGTTGACCGACAGGTTGACGTCATAGCTACCGGCACCTGCCTGGTTCGCGTGGTAAATATCGATGCTGTAGTAGCCATTGCTGGTCGGGATGAACGTGCCGCTGAACTGGCCGGAGTTCGAACCCCATGTACCGCTGGCCACGTCTTTACCCCCGATGTTGACCAGGATGCTGTCATCGCCGTAGCCACTGAAGGTATAGGACTTGCCTGCTTCCAGGTAGATCAGGCCAGAAGTCTTCGATCCGGCACCGGCTGCTACGTCTGCGGTTGACGTGACGTCAGTCGAAATCGTCGTGCTGTTAGGTGTGCCAGCTTTATTGATCGCATTTTTCAGCTCGGTTGCCGAGGCGCCATTACCGTTGCTGCCCAGGTTCGCAATGCTGTTCCAGCTCTGCTTGGTCAGGCCTACCGATGCGATGTTGTTATCGGCAACGCTCAACGTCGGCGCATCCGCAACCGGGGTGATGTCGACTTTCACGGTAGCGCTGGTGCCCAGGTCCTTGCCATCGGTTGGCTGGAACTTGAACTGTGCGTAGTCAGCCTGCTTGTTGCCCACACCGGTGCCGCCGTAGCCGTCGGCTCCGGATTCGTTGGCGTTTGGCGTGAAGCGCAACTGGCCGCCGTCGATCTGCGCCTTGGTGAAGGTCTGGCCGGCTGTCACGTTGGTCCAGGTGGTGCCGTCCGCTGCCAGGTACTGCAGCTTGCCAGCGACCGGCAGCTCGGTGATTTTCACCCCGAGGCTGGCCTGAGGGGAATCCACATCGGTGACCCCGAAATTGGCCCAAGTCAGCTTCAGCGATGTGTCTTCGGTGCCGGTGACGGCGCCGCCAGTGGCAACCGGTGCGTCGTTGACCGCCACTACGTTGACTGTGGTGGTCGCTACGTTCGAGTAGTTGCCGCCGTCGGTCACGGTCACGGTGATGGTCCGTGGCGTGGTGCTCGGGTCTTCGCTGCTGTTGCTGAACGTGATGTTCTTGATCTGCTGCATGTAGTCAGCCAGCGACGCCGTCCCGGTCAGGGTCAGGGTGATCTTGCCGGTGACAGGATCCGTGACCGAGGTCACGTTCATACCGCTGACCTTGCTGTAGTCCAGCAAGTCGTTCGGCTGAGTATTGGTCAGCACCACCGTGGCGCCAGTCAGTTGGGTGCTGTCCGGGTCGGTGATGCGGATGTCGGTGTCAGCAATCGACACGCCAGTGCCGCCCTCGGTGAACGTGGTCTTGAAGTCGTTCCCGGTGGCGCCGCTGGAGTTGTTGGCATCCAGGTCGATGGTCGGTGGTGCATCGTTATCGATGATCGACGTTTCGATTTTACCGTTGGTGGTGCTGACAACCAGGTTCTCGAAGTTACCGCCGGAGGTACCGGAGATGCTGATCTCGAACTTCTCCGTAGGCTCGGTCAGCTTGTCGTCGATGGTCTTGATATCGAACGTCGCAGTGCTTTGGCCGGCTGGAATCTTCACGGTGTACACGCCGTTGAAGTCCGAACCGTCCTGGGCCACACCTTTATACGAGAGGGTCACCGTGACTTCGGTGGCTGCCGGCTGGGTCAGGTTCAGCGTGTAATGAGCGGTCTGGCCTTCGGTCACCGAGGTATCGCCCGCGATACTGATCACGGTGTTGCTCGTCACGTCCGTCACCTTGGTGACTACCGGAGTACCGACCGGGATCAGGTTTTCATACTTGTCGCCACCGCTGACCACGTTAGTGATCTTGGCGGAAATATCCTTGGCGCCCACGTAGAAGTCATTCGGCGCGGTGAAGTTGGCGGTACTGCTGGTCTTGCCATTACCGATGGTAATGATCAAGTCGTTGTCCAACTTGATCACCAGGTCGGAACCCACGTTGGTCACGGCCGCACCGTTTTTGTCCACGAGGCTGGCGGTGTAGACGATCTGGCCACCTTCGGCGACGCTGGTGGTGGCGGTCAGCACAACCTTCACTTCGTCGATGGTGTCGTTGATCTGCGTCGTTGCGCCGTTGCCTGCAACCACGAGTTTCTCGAAGTTGCCACCGTCAGTACCGGTGATCTTGACGGTCTGGGTGCTCTTGTCGATGAACACGTCATCGCCAGGGGCGTTCACCGTCACGGTGCCGACAGTTTCACCGGCCTTGATGGTGATGGTTTGCTTGTTATCGAGGGTCAAGGTGACGTCAGTGTCAGCCTTGTTGCTCAAGGTGGCGGTGTAGGTGATGGTGCCGCCTTCGTTGACGGCGCTTGGCGCGGTCAGGGTGACGGTAGTGGTGTTATCGGTGCCCGGTGTGTCAGTGACAGTCGTAGTGACCTTGTCAGTCCCAGGAACCAGGTTCTCAAAGTGCGTGCCACCGGTGACTTCTTTAATGCCGGTAGTAACAGTCTGGTCGCCTTTGTACACATCATCCGGAGCCACAACCGAGACAGTCCCGCTCGACTGGTTCACACCGATGGTGATGACCTGGTTGTTATCCAGGGTCACAGTCACAGGGTTGGTGATGTTGGTCACCGGCGCGCCGTTTTTATCCACAAGGGTGGCGGTGTAGACGATCTGGCCGCCTTCACCCACGGTTTTGGTCGCGGTCAGCACTACATCGACCTTGTCGATGGTGTCGTTGATCTGCGTCGTTGCGCCGTTGCCTGCAACCACGAGTTTCTCGAAGTTGCCACCGTCGGTGCCAGTGATCTTGACGGTCTGGGTGCTCTTGTCGACGAACACGTCATCGCCAGGGGCATCAACGGTGACGGTGCCGACGGTTTCACCGGCCTTGATGGTGATGGTTTGTTTGTTATCGAGGGTCAAGGTGACGTCAGTGTCGGCCTTGTTGCTCAAGGTGGCGGTGTAGGTGATGGTGCCGCCTTCGTTGACGGCGCTTGGCGCGGTCAGGGTGACGGTGGTGGTGTTATCGGTACCTGGGGTATCAGTGACAGTCGTGGTGACCTTGTCAGTACCCGGAACCAAGTTCTCAAAGTGCGTGCCACCGGTGACTTCTTTAATGCCGGTAGTAACAGTCTGGTCGCCTTTGTACACATCATCCGGTGCCACAACCGAGACAGTCCCGCTCGACTGGTTCACACCAATGGTGATGACCTGGTTGTTATCCAGGGTCACGGTCACAGGGCTGGTGATGTTAGTCACCGGCGCGCCGTTTTTATCCACCAAGGTAGCGGTGTAAACGATCTCGCCGCCTTCGCCCACAGTTTTAGTGGCGGTCAGGACCACATCGACCTTGTCGATGGTGTCGTTGATCTGCGTCGTTGCGCCGTTGCCTGCAACCACGAGCTTCTCGAAGTTGCCGCCGTCAGTACCGGTGATCTTGACGGTCTGGGTGCTCTTATCAACGAACACGTCATCGCCAGGGGCATCAACGGTGACGGTACCAACAGTTTCGCCGGCCTTGATGGTGATGGTTTGCTTGTTGTCCAGCGTCAGGGTGACGTCGGTATCCGCTTTATTAGAAAGCGTAGCGGTGTAGGTGATTTTCCCACCCTCACTCACTTCCGACGGAGCCGTCAGCGTCACTGTCGTGGTGTTATCGGTACCTGGGGTATCAGTGACAGTCGTGGTGACTTTGTCAGTACCTGGAACCAGGTTTTCAAAGTGCTCGCCACCGGTGACTTCTTTAATACCGGTCGTGACGGTTTGATCACCTTTGTACACATCATCCGGTGCCACAACCGAAACAGTACCGCTCGACTGGTTCACACCGATGGTGATGACCTGGTTGTTATCCAGAGTCACGGTCACAGGGCTGGTGATGTTGGTCACCGGCGCGCCGTTCTTATCCACCAAGGTCGCGGTGTAGACGATCTCGCCGCCTTCGCCCACAGTTTTAGTGGCGGTCAGGACCACATCGACCTTGTCGATGGTGTCGTTGATTTGCGTCGTTGCGCCGTTTCCTGCAACCACGAGCTTCTCGAAGTTGCCGCCGTCAGTCCCGGTGATCTGGACAGTCTGGGTGCTCTTGTCGACGAACACGTCATCGCCAGGGGCATCAACGGTGACGGTACCAACAGTTTCGCCGGCCTTGATGGTGATGGTTTGCTTGTTGTCCAGCGTCAGGGTGACGTCGGTATCCGCTTTATTAGAAAGCGTAGCGGTGTAGGTGATTTTCCCACCCTCACTCACTTCCGACGGAGCCGTCAGCGTCACTGTCGTGGTGTTATCGGTACCTGGGGTATCAGTGACAGTCGTGGTGACTTTGTCAGTACCTGGAACCAGGTTTTCAAAGTGCTCGCCACCGGTGACTTCTTTAATACCGGTCGTGACGGTTTGATCACCTTTGTACACATCATCCGGTGCCACAACCGAAACAGTACCGCTCGACTGGTTCACACCGATGGTGATGACCTGGTTGTTGTCCAGGGTCACAGTCACAGGGTTGGTGATGTTGGTCACCGGCGCGCCGTTTTTATCCACAAGGGTGGCGGTGTAGACGATCTCGCCGCCTTCACCCACAGTTTTGGTGGCGGTCAGGACCACATCGACCTTGTCGATGGTGTCGTTGATTTGCGTCGTTGCGCCGTTGCCTGCAACCACGAGCTTCTCGAAGTTGCCGCCATCGGTGCCGGTGATCTGGACGGTCTGGGTGCTCTTGTCGACGAACACGTCGTCGCCTGGAGCATCAACGGTGACGGTACCGACGGTTTCGCCGGCCTTGATGGTGATGGTTTGTTTGTTATCGAGTGTCAGGGTGACGTCAGTGTCAGCCTTGTTGCTCAAGGTGGCGGTGTAAGTGATCTGGCCACCTTCACTCACTTCCGACGGAGCAGTCAGCGTCACGGTCGTGGTGTTATCGGTACCTGGGGTATCAGTGACAGTCGTAGTGACTTTGTCAGTCCCAGGAACCAGGTTTTCAAAGTGCTCGCCACCGGTGACTTCTTTAATGCCGGTAGTAACAGTCTGGTCGCCTTTGTACACATCATCCGGTGCCACAACCGAGACAGTCCCGCTCGACTGATTCACACCGATGGTGATGACCTGGTTGTTGTCCAGAGTCACGGTCACAGGGCTGGTGATGTTGGTCACCGGCGCGCCGTTCTTATCCACCAAGGTAGCGGTGTAGACGATCTCGCCGCCTTCGCCCACAGTTTTAGTGGCGGTCAGGACCACATCGACCTTGTCGATGGTGTCGTTGATCTGCGTCGTTGCGCCGTTGCCTGCAACCACGAGCTTCTCGAAGTTGCCGCCGTCGGTGCCGGTGATCTGGACGGTCTGGGTGCTCTTGTCGACGAACACGTCGTCGCCTGGAGCATCAACGGTGACGGTACCGACGGTTTCACCGGCCTTGATGGTGATGGTTTGTTTGTTATCGAGTGTCAGGGTGACGTCAGTGTCAGCCTTGTTGCTCAAGGTGGCGGTGTAAGTGATCTGGCCACCTTCACTCACTTCCGACGGAGCAGTCAGCGTCACGGTCGTGGTGTTATCGGTACCTGGGGTATCAGTGACAGTCGTAGTGACTTTGTCAGTCCCAGGAACCAGGTTTTCAAAGTGCTCGCCACCGGTGACTTCTTTAATGCCGGTAGTAACAGTCTGGTCGCCTTTGTACACATCATCCGGTGCCACAACCGAGACAGTCCCGCTCGACTGATTCACACCGATGGTGATGACCTGGTTGTTGTCCAGAGTCACGGTCACAGGGCTGGTGATGTTGGTCACCGGCGCGCCGTTCTTATCCACCAAGGTAGCGGTGTAGACGATCTCGCCGCCTTCGCCCACAGTTTTAGTGGCGGTCAGGACCACATCGACCTTGTCGATGGTGTCGTTGATCTGCGTCGTTGCGCCGTTGCCTGCAACCACGAGCTTCTCGAAGTTGCCGCCGTCGGTGCCGGTGATCTGGACGGTCTGGGTGCTCTTGTCGACGAACACGTCGTCGCCTGGAGCATCAACGGTGACGGTACCGACGGTTTCACCGGCCTTGATGGTGATGGTTTGTTTGTTATCGAGGGTCAGGGTGACGTCAGTGTCAGCCTTGTTGCTCAAGGTGGCGGTGTAGGTGATGGTGCCGCCTTCGTTGACGGCGCTTGGCGCGGTCAGGGTGACGGTGGTGGTGTTATCGGTACCTGGGGTATCAGTAACAGTCGTGGTGACCTTGTCAGTACCCGGAACCAAGTTCTCAAAGTGCGTGCCACCGGTGACTTCTTTAATACCGGTCGTGACGGTTTGATCACCTTTGTACACATCATCCGGAGCCACAACCGAGACAGTACCGCTCGACTGGTTCACACCGATGGTGATGACCTGGTTGTTATCCAGAGTCACGGTCACAGGGCTGGTGATGTTGGTCACCGGCGCGCCGTTCTTATCCACCAAGGTCGCGGTGTAGACGATCTCGCCGCCTTCGCCCACAGTTTTAGTGGCGGTCAGGACCACATCGACCTTGTCGATGGTGTCGTTGATTTGCGTCGTTGCGCCGTTTCCTGCAACCACGAGTTTCTCGAAGTTGCCGCCGTCGGTGCCGGTGATCTGGACGGTCTGGGTGCTCTTGTCGACGAACACGTCGTCGCCTGGAGCATCAACGGTGACGGTACCAACAGTTTCGCCGGCCT